>JBNJEM010000038.1:0-24419 GCA_051745935.1 Planctomycetota bacterium | reverse complement strand
GGCTCACGCGTGAAAAAAGCCGCGCGGCGTCTTCCGTTTCTTCATCCGTGGGTCCGTCCTGCCATCCGTGGGCCTATCATGGCACCTGGAGCACCGCTAATGATCGTCACAGCGTGGGTGAGGAGAGGTCCCGTGTTTGAAACGAGGACGCGCAACAAATGCTGTAAGCCTACTTCCGCTAGGCTACCCAATTTCCGGGATTTTGGCCAGCGCAGCCCCGGCGGCATCGGGCGAACTCATTGAATCTCTTCGAGCATCCATGCGAGCTCCTGTGTCCAGGCCGTGTAGTGCCACCCATGAACGGCTACCCAATGGCTTCACGTCCCCGCGGTCAGGCCGAACCAATCGACTTGTTTTCGCGGGCAGAATCGCAGGCCTCGTTGTCGGCACGCGGGTTCCAACCAGCTTTCAATGCGAGCGAGAACGTCTTGGGTGGTCCCTTCCGGCATCAGCATGACGCAATCGGCGTCGATCTCGGGAAGCTGTCGAAGATATTGATCGATTTCGTCCAGGTCGGCGGGATCACCGACCACCAACTTGATTTGATGGACGTATTGACGAGTGAGTTGTCGGACGACCTCCGGCGCGGCTCGCGTCCGCTCATGGCGCCGCCGCCATCGCCATTGTAGGCCACCGTTGGGGGTGGAATTCGACATCTTGGGGCTGATGGACATCAGGTCACAGTGCACCGGCAAATAGAGGGTTCCGGCCGTTTCCACCGTGATGTGGCATCCCAGAGTCCGCAGCTGGCTGGTTAGTGCCATTAATTCGGCCCAGAGCATCGGTTCGCCGCCGGTGAGTACCACATGGTCCAACTGGTAGTCACGGACCCGGCGCGCAATGTCATCCGCCGACATATCCTCTCCCGTAGGGTGCCAGGAGGCATAGGAGGTGTCGCAGAACCGGCAGCGAAGGTTGCAGCCACTGGTCCGGACAAAGACACTTTCGGTTCCCGTCAGAAAACCTTCCCCTTGAATCGATCGAAAAATCTCCGCGACGCGCATGGGACACCGCGCAAATATACCGGTCGCGGCTGACTTTCTCCGCCGCGAGTCCGACCAACGGGAGGACGGCTTGCGTCGGGCAGCTTTCCACCCGGAAAAAACCAACCGCCTGAAATATAGCTCTTGGACACAGTCAAACAACGGTCGCTACACGGCCTGGACACGCAAGGCCCGCATGGATGCCACGGGCTTGTCCCGTGGTGGTTCACGCTCGCCGCTACACACCGGCCAGACACACCACGCCTGCCCGTCGTGGAACGTAACGGACCACGGGACAAGCCCGTGGCATTTGCGCCTCGAAAAGCCTTTCCTCAATATGTGCAGCGGATATGCGAACGTCCGCAGACATCAATCTTTTGCCCGTGAACGGTTACCTCGGGCCGGACAGCCCGACATGCGCCAATCGAGGGCTCCCCGGAGTGTCTCCTTTCCGTCGGTGAGTTGGTACCGATCTGGTGCGAACTCGCGTTTTTCCAGCTCGCCGTACCGTTTGCGGCCAATCGTCACACGAATACGGTGGGGCGCGGGCGGAAGATTGTCAAGAGCCCGTGGGCGTCTCCACCGGTGTCCCCCAATCGGCGACGAGGCGGTACTTACAATGCGGACAGCGTACCCGACCCCCCAGTTGCCTACACCGAACATGCATTGTCTTGCCGCAGCCGTCACAGTCCACGGAAAACAGCATATCGCCTTTGTGCAACTGTTTCCAGACATTGTCCGGAACTTTTTTCATGTGAATGTCATCCGAGGTGAGCCGAGTCAAGAGATCCCGAGTAATCGGCGCGACGTCGGCGATCCGATTGGCCAGTTGCCGCACGGAGTTTTCGAACGTATTGCGCACCAAACGCCCATTGCCGAAGTGCTCGTCTCGACGTCCGTACAGCCAGTCGAATCCAAGCAGCAATTTGGCGCGCGCGGGTGGCAGTACGACGTAGTGATTGGCTTCGCACATCCGATGGTAGATGCGGCCAAGGTCGACGGGGCTGTAGTCCGGGAACACCATTTGAGTGTTGAATCGCGAGCTGAGTCCCGGATTGCTTTCAAGAAGTGTCCGCATGGGTTCGGGGTATCCGGCCAGGATCACGACCAGCCGATCACGGTCGTCCTCCATGCGTTTGACCAGTGCCTGAACGGCTTCCAATCCAAAGGCGTCCTCGCGCCCGGTGGACACCAGGCTGTAGGCCTCGTCAATGAACAAGATCCCGTCCATTGCTTCGTCGATCTTTTTATTGGTTTTGGTGGCCGTTTGACCAGCGTATTCGGCCACGAGGCCTGATCGGTCCGTTTCGACCAAATGCCCTTTCTTGAGCAACCCCAGGGTCTTGAAGATCCGGCCGACGATCCGAGCCACGGTGGTTTTTCCCGTTCCAGGATTCCCTTTGAACACCATGTGCAAACTGAGCTGATGCCGCGGCAGTCCCGCTTCCTGGCGGCGCTGCTGCAGTTTGAGGTAGTTCGTCAGCGTATTGATCTCTTCCTTGATCTGTTCGAGTCCAACGAGTTGTGAGAGGTCGTTCAGGACTTGCTCGAGTGATTCGGTTGGGTTAGCGGCTTCCATTTCCTCCGCCTGCTCGCGGTCACTCGCCTGTTTCAAACCGGCCTGGTGGTTTGCTTTGTCTCCCATGGACGTTGATTCGGAGCAGGTTCCAAGAAGCGTTTGCTCCTGGTGGATGATTTCAGCTCCCTGGCGATTACTCCGCCCACTCTCGGTTTCGTCGGACTCCAATGAGATTCGCCGAAGATGTAGGTCGAGTTCATCTTGGATGGCGCGGAGGGCGTTCTTCTCCTCGGCGGTGACCGTGCCATCGGCCTTGGCAACCAGATTGGCTATGCGCACCACGGCTGTTTCCAGATCGGCCGACATGTCGCGGATACTCGTCACCTGGTCGAAGGGCCGGATCAGGCTGTACCAGTTCAACCCGCCGGCATCCTGGAACATGCGGCGCGCGACCTGTTGCAGTTCCTCGTTCTCCAAGCGTTTCTGCCAGATATGATCCACGAGTTCACGGGCCAATGCTTGTTCACTGTCGCTCCAGCGCGAGTCAGCACTAGCGATCGTGGCGTAGATTTTGACCAGCAGCCCCTTGTGAAGATCCACCATGCGACGGATCAAATCGCGCCGGGTGTTTTCGTCCGCATCGGGATGTTCTTCCAAGCTGGCACGCGCCGCTCGAATATACAGCCGTTTGCAGTCGGCAAGCGCCTCCCGAAATGGGGCTATCAGGTTCGTCCTGCTGCTCATGGCGAACTTTCCCGCGATCGATCGTTTGCTTGTACAATACGGCTGGCCAGCGCTTCACGCAGTGGATCGTCGTCCTCGCCGCAGAAACCGAGGTGGAGATGACGCCGCCAACCTTCCGCGTACTTGAAACGTCCGGACATGCGTCCAACCGCCGCATCCAAGTCACGCATGGTATTCAAATAGGAATCCAGCCCCTGGCTCTCATCCAGCCACCGCTTTTGGCTGACGTGTTTCGCCAGGGTCGCCACTTTGGCTTCCTCCCGATCGGTCACGTCCACATAAAGATCCGGCATCACCACGTGCCGCAGGGGACCGTGGTTGGAATAGGGCTGCGCGTGGTAGAGCGTGACTTGGTTGGACACGGCGGATCGCGGTGGCATGACGGGGAAGTTTGGCATGCCGCGCGCGAAAGCGGCCGTCACGGCAAGCCGGCACGTGTTGGTATGATCTTCCATGTAGTCGACCGGCGAATGGGTCAGCAGGATGTCGGGCCCCACCTCTCGCACGAGTGAAGAGAGCCTCGCCAATGTGCGACGATCGTAAAACACGTCGAGGTCCGAACAAATGCTCTCGTGGTATTCAGCGCCCAAGCTGGCGGCGGCCTCCATGGCTTCACGGCGTCGCATTTCCACGATCGTCGTCGTGTCATATTCCGTGGTGCCGAGTGAACCATTGGAAACATTCATGTAATGGACCTGGTAACCCGCCTCACCCAATAACATCAAGGTTCCCGACATGAGGAATTCAATGTCATCCGGATGAGCGCCGACAGCCAATGCTACGTTCGTCATGAGAACCGGATCTGCCTGCTGAAGATTCTGATTGGACCCGAATCGCCCTCCACATACCAGATTCTCATCGTAACATGCACGCCGGCCGTTTCCCAGCGGGTTCCCACGAGCCCCCGGGCCCTCGGCTTGCCCGAAAGATCGCTACGTTCCTCGCCACATTCGCGTCTTGCGTCTGGCCGGGTTGAACCAAGGACGACAGAGACCGAAATCTTGGGAGCGGGAACCACGTTTTGTTACGGGCTGCAAAAACCTAGCAACTCCAGTTTGCCCAATTTCCGGGGATTTTCATCAGCCCGGGAGCAGCCCGGAGTATCTCATGGGAGGCGGCTGGATGACCGAGCGAGGTGACGCGGTTTGTTCAGCGTTCCTCGCGCAGGGCGGCGAGCAACGGGACCCGCAACGTGGCGCGGGCCGCGATCCAGCCCGCCACCATTCCAACCACCAGTACGATGGCGAGCATCGCAGCCAGTTCAGAAAACGGAACGGCGGCCCCGCCACTGAACATATGGGGCAGCACGGCCAGCATGGCGGCCACGATTCCAGCGGCGAGCCCGAAAAGCAGCAGCAGCACGTTTTCCAACAAAAGCATGTGTCTTAAGCGGCTTCGCCGGAACCCGGTGGCCCGAAGCAACGCCATCTCGCCGCGCCGCTCCAGCACGCTCCGCATCTGAGCTGCCGCCAGGCCGAACGTACCAAGCAGCAGTCCCAAGGCGCCCAGGGCTTGAAAGGTCCGCAGGTAGGTGTTTTGCAGCGCCATCAACTCACGCAGAATTTGTTCCGTTGACTTGGCATCGAAACCCTGGTCGCTCAGTTTATCTTCCAGTACTTCCGTCACGCGCTGAGCATGCTGGGGCGGAGTTCGAATCAGCGCGTATCGATACCCGCTCACGTCCGGGAACAGCTGGCGAAAATCGGATTCCGAAATCAGCAGGTTGCCGTGCAGCACGCTGAGTGACAGCAAGCCCACGACCCGGAAGGTAGTGGGGCGGCCATCGTATTCGAACGTAAACTCCTCGCCGATCCCATCGTGCAATCGCAAACTGTAGACGGCCGTTTCCTTGTCGATCACCACGGGAATCGGCTCGCCATCGGGCGTGGACTCGCCGCCGAGCAGTCGCCAGGGGTTGGCTTTCTCCGCTTCGCTTTGAGCGGCGGAATTCGCGAACTCGAATTGTGCCGGCGAATCATCGAAGTATTCCACGAAGGATGGGGGCACGCCAAGGACGCGCGGCTGCTGGGCCCTGTACAGGTTCCCACAACTGGCGTCGTCCCCCGGTCTCACGCGAAAGCTGAAGACCCGGCACCCCTCCAGTTCGCTCTCCGCGTCGGCCAGCAATTCGTAGCGTCCGGACTCGCTGTCGAGGTCCTCAAAAATCGGCTGGGACGATTCGGCCAGTAAATTGAACCCGCCCGTCCCGGTTTCCGTCGGTTTCAGCCGAAAGGCGCTGATGGAAACGATCAGGAAACTGGCGGCGGCAATCAAGCCGATCGTGAGCGTGCTGCGGGTCGGATTGCGGGCGGCACTGCGGGCGGCGAGCATGAGAACAGGGAAATTGCCCCGGACCGGCGCCAGACGTCCACCACCACCGCGAAGCACGGTTAGGATTTCCAGCAGTAACGCGACCAGAATCACGCCGCCCGCCCCCACGAACGCGCCGGCTTGAGCCTGTCCACTCAGCCGTGTCGCCTGCAGAGCCAAAGCGATGGCGGCGAATAGCAAGACCACGAAAACACCGTGCAGCCAGAGGGGCGCCGCTGCAAACCTCCGCCCAGCCACATCCACATGACCGCCCAACATCCGTCGCGCCGTGAGGCTACGAGTCCGCATGACATTCCAAACTATGGTCAGCACCGAAACCAAGACTCCAACCGTATAACCGACCAGCAGACTCCAGCTCGTGTAATGGAATTCAAGAAATGGGGTTTGAATGGCCCCTAGCCACCAACTTTCGCTCTGCAACGCCGCGAGAATGAGCGCGGCGTACCCCAACCCGATCACAATCCCCAAACCACCGCCGATGGCCGCGACGCCCACCGCTTCGGTGACCAGCAGCCGCCGCAGGCGCCCCCGGTTCCATCCCACCGCCAACAGTAGACCGCATTCGCTCGCTCGCTGCTCGAATCCCAACCGAAACAACAAAACCACCAGCAACAAGGCGGCCGCGATCACAAAAAAACTGAGCAATAGGAACAACACGTTGAAGGGCGTGTTGCCCCGGGACGCATTGAGCTGCAAACGCTTGATTGGCCGGAACGCGAACCCCAGCGCCGCCTTCTTGTCCGCAAGTTCATCCAGCAGCCTTTGCTCGACCTTCTCCCGCGTGAGACCGGATCGAGCGGGAACTCGGTAGGACGTCGATTGGCCAAATCGACTGCCCCACAAGCGACGCCCAGTGGCCAGGGACACATAGGCCTTGGGCGTGGTTCCATGGTTTTCCCAGTACTCTTCATCTTTCGGTCGAATCAAGCCATAGTCGACAACAAAGGGAACCTCCCAGTCGTCAATTGACTCCTGGTCCGTGAGTCCTCGCACCTCCGGTGTCAGGTTCGGGTCATTGGCGATCGTGGGACGCTCGTTAAACTCCAGCACGCGGTCGGGCAGGTAGGGGGAAGCGGGCGGGGTAAGCGGCACGATTGCCGCCACATTGAGGACGGCCGTTCCTTCCTCCGACGCCCCTTGCGATGACTCGGGACGAAAGTAGGTGATTTCCAGTTCATCCCCTGGCTTAACCGACAAGTCCTCGGCCGCCCACGAGGTAAGCACGATCTCGTCGTCGGCGAGAGGGCCAACCGGCTTCCCGTCGCTGTCGCGAAGCTGGAAATGGTCCGAAGGATCAATAGCCGCGACCAGGGAATAAGGCAGCGGCTCCGCCGAAGACTCTGACTTGGCCCCCTCCTCAACCAGCTCGATCCGGTTCGCCAAGTAGGTCAAAACCGGTTGGCCTCCGGCATCGGAAAACGCCGACTGGGCCGCCTGAGCCACGACCGGCGGCAAAATCATGCGATCGCTGCTGATCATGTAGTAATCGTAGATGACTTCTTCTTCCTGCCGCGGCCCCCCTGCGTGGGTCAGGCGGGAATGGCGGACATTCAAGCCCAGGTCATCCAGCCCGGGACGCAAGGCCGCCGTCAGCTCCTTGGCCTGTCCCGCCTCCACTGAGTCGCGGTCGGGACCGCCTACCACGATGCTATTGATCGTCCCGGACTGACGGAATGCGTTTTGCACGTATTCGAGCGCCACATAGGCATTTCGCGGGGCGCTTTGGCTGGGATGAGTGGTGAATCGACCGAGCCCCCGATCCTCGATGATTTCAACGACGCTCATGCGCGGCAGACCGCGGATCCGGTCGGTTTTCTCGCCCAACGAGCTATCGGCTGGAATGTCTTGCGGTTTGGGCAAGCGGAGCGTCACCTTGTCTCCCACCGTCACGTCCAGCTCGTCAGCCAACTGGCGATTCAGTACCACTTCGTCCCCTTCAGGGTGCGTCCGCGGTACATGCGCCGGATCCCCGAAATCCCAAAACGTCCCCCCGTTGTTGTTTCCCCGTCCGCTGCTCGCGACGACCAACACGTTGCCCGCGCGCCTTACCCCTGAATCCTTGCGTCCCTCAACGGTCGATTCCGGAAACAACATCAGGCCGGCCGCATCACAATTCCCTTCTTGAAAGGTCGGCTGGCGTCGCAGTTGCTCGAGCAAATTCGCGTCAAAGAAGCGGTCCGTTCGCAGCAGATGGTCGATGCGCCCCAGCCGCTCGATTGTCATCTCCCGCAAACTGTAGCGTACGCTGTCACCGACCACCAGCGCACCCGTGAGCACCGCCGTGGCGGCGGCCACGCCCAGCGCGACCGTGGCGTTCACCCGCCAATGATAAAGCAAACCGCGAATGGCTAATTTCAGGAATGTCACAACTCGCTCACGTTTTGTTTACTCCAGGCCCAATATCGCCAGCCGCGGCGTTCAAGACGCTGGAACCAATGTTCCGTTCTCCAAGTACATCCGTTGCTGTAGCAAGCCAGCCAATTCAGTGCTGTGCGTGACGACAACGAGCATCGTGTTCTCCTCTTGCTGCAACTTCAGCAGCAACTGGGCCACCGACCGCGCCGTGGACTGATCAAGGTTCCCCGTCGGCTCGTCGGCCAGAACCAATCGGGGTTGGGTGATCAGCGCTCGGGCCACCGCGACCCGCCCCCGCTCGCCACCCGATAACTCCGACGGCCGGTGCTCCAACCGGTCGCTCAGTCCCACGCGTTCCAGAAGATCGTGTGCTCGACGCTCCAGGGCAGAGGTGATCTTTCCCATCGCCAGGGCGGGGATCAATACGTTCTCGAGGACCGATAATTGCGGCAGCAAGTGATGGTCCTGGAACACGAACCCAATATTCTGGTTGCGAAACTTGGCCAGTTCCGGTTCCGTGAGCTCGTAGGGGTTCTGGCCCGCGATCGAGACCTGCCCGGCCGATGGTGGATCCAGCGTGCCGATGACGTAAAGCAATGTGCTCTTACCCGATCCGCTGGGGCCGAGCACCACTAGGTTTTCGCCGGTTGAGAGTTCAATGGAAATATCCGACAACACGCGCAGCGGTTCGGCGCGCGTCGGGTACTGCTTGGCAACATGATCAACAACTAAGTCAGGCATCGGGTCGCTCGGCTCTGTGATTAAGATCCCATAACACAACCACGCACGGCCCCGTGATCCAAGCGGTTTTGGAAACGAGGGTTCGGTCGGATGCAGTCGGCACAATGCGCCACAATGCGCGCGTTTTCGGGCGAATGCTAGCAATTCGCAAGGGGAGGACGGGGAGTTGGCGAATTAAGGCCGATAAAAATCGCTATTGAACAAACGGGCATCCCGCCTTCCTAACGGGGGAACCCTGGTTCGAAGACCTCCACGCACGAAGGAAAGGATGCCCAAATGTTTGCCTCCGGTTCCCTGTACTCTATCGTAATCGCGAATGGCTTGGCAAGTGCCGTGAACGAAATCGATGCCGGTCTCGATGAGAGGCTTCAAGGCGAGAGGCAACAGATCAAGCAGCTCGTGCTGTGGTTTTTCAGCCAACCGATATCGCCCACCACGTTTGCGGAATTCCAGCAGGGGTTGCAAAACATCGTGCTTCGGAGGTAGAGAGGCCGACGCGTTCCGGATAAAGCATGGAGCAGCTGACGGCATCGAGGGCGCGGATTCGCGGAGTACAGCGCGTTCCAAGCCGTAGCCGTTCACGGCCGGCGGCCGTGAACGGCCACGAGAATTGAAGTAATCGAGCCTCTGGTCGTTGGGGGGGGGTGAACCCACGGCCCGCGTTAAGATAGCCTAGTTTGCAGGCCGCCTCTGGCGGCCGGAGAGCATAGGTGCGTGGAGGCCCGCCATAACCGTTTTCCACGCACCAGAGCCCAGCGGGCTGAAAGCCGGCGCGAAATCACGGTCCAACGAGGAGGCAACGGCCTGTGTTGGTCAGGACCGGTTTTCCGCGGGCCGTTTTGGCCCGCCGCGGTGTGGCCAACGTGATCCTCGGCCTCCGTCCGCCTACGCCGGACTCCAGCCCAGGCTCTCTTGGTGCGGCTCTTTGGGCCGCTGAGTCGCTGAAGAATTCGGTTTCAGAAGAGACCGTGATCGGCTACATTGAACCAAACATGCTACACTCGTTCATTGCCTCGACGAGGCTGCGGCATGAGGCGTCTTCTTCATCAACGGTGGGGCAACGCTCCTCGAGTCGGCGGAGAACCTCCTCGCGTTCTTCGCGGCTCAATTTGTCGAATATTCCAGAAAGATCATCGAATGCATGCGGCTCAACAGCCAGTAGCAGTCCTCCTTGCCACGTATGATAGTGGCGTTGCTTCCATGATGCCATCTTGAATGTCATCGCCAAAGAAGCAACGGGGGCATCTCAGCTTTTGCAGGGCTCGGGCCGGCCCCAAAATGTCAACATCCGTAGAAGAGTTCGAGGGAATCCTGGTAAGCTGCCGGGAATCACGACAGAACGTATGGCGTTTTATCGTGTCGTCGCGCAGCGATGATCGATAAAACGTCGAACTACATATTTAGAACAAGGTTTCATTATAATGGAAACAGTAGTAACATTTGGAGAAATAATGGGCAGAATCATGCCGGAGGGCTTTTTGCGGTTTCGTCAGAGCCTACCGGGAAAGGTTAACATGCTTTTTGCGGGAGCAGAGGCGAATGTAGCCGTTTCGATATCACAGTTAGGCGGCAAGGCGGCGTTTGTTACCGCTCTGCCTGAACACGACATAGCCGCCGCTTGCCTGTCTCAGCTGAACTCGCTCGGCGTCAGCACCTCACACATAATACACAACGACGGCAGATTAGGCTTATACTTTACCGAGACCGGCGCCAATCAGCGCCCGAGCCGTGTAATATATGACCGCTCGCATTCGGCAATAAGTATAGCTTCGCCGGATGATTACGATTGGGACGATGTATTCAGCGGCGCCGGCTGGCTACATATCTCCGGTATAACGCCGGCACTTTCACAACAGGCTGCCGAGAGCACACTTGCCGCGGTAAAAAAGGCAAAGCAGGCGTCGGTAACAGTTTCCTGCGATTTGAATTTCCGCGCGAAGCTGTGGAAGTGGAAGCCGGGCACAGAGCCAAAGAGGCTGGCTCGTGAAGTGATGAGCGAGATTGTCCCGTACGTCGATGTCTTAATCGCCAACGAGGAAGACGCCGCCTGCGTGCTGGGCATAGAGGCGGAAAACACAGACATCGAAGGCGGAAATCTCGATGTTTACGCGTATAAAGATGTCGCCGCCAAGATAGACAAGGCGTTTCCGGGCCTACAAAAGATAGCCACCACATTCCGCCAGAGCATATCCGCTTCGCACAACAACTGGGGCGCCATGCTTTTCGACTGTCCTCGGGGCAAAGCCTATTACGCCCCAACCGATAACGGCGAATACCGCCCCTACCAGATAACCCATATAGTTGACAGGGTAGGCGGCGGCGACGCGTTCGCGGCGGGATTGATTTTCGCGTTGAATACGCCCGACCTTTGCGACTGCGGCAAAGCTGTATCCTTCGCGGCGGCTTCATCGTGCCTCGGGCATTCTATTGTGGGCGATTTCAACTTTAGCAGCAGAAGCGAAGTAGAGGCTCTCGCCGGCGGGAGCGCTTCCGGAAGAGTGGTAAGATAACTGAAGACACACAGGATCTTGAATTATGGAAACGGAAGTGGAAAAAAGCGTCTCGCCTCTTAAGCGGCTTTGGCTCCTTTTGCTTACAGTGGGACCGGGGATATTTTGCATCGGCTATACCATCGGCACAGGCAGCGTAACGTCGATGAGCAAAGCCGGCTCGGAGTTCGGCACCCAGCTGCTCTGGGTATTGGCGTTCAGCTGCTTTTTCGCGTGGGTGCTTATGGAGGCCTACGGCAGGTATGCCGTGGTTACTGGTGATACGGCGATACACAGCTTCAAGACTAAGCTCAAATACGGCAAGGTTATCGCAATCCTGGTACTTGTTGGGGTAAGCGTAGGTCAATGGTGCTGCCTCTCGGGGCTGGTGGGCTTAACCTCGGCGGCCGTTTACGAGACATTGAGGCTTTTGATCCCCTCGCTCAACCCCTCCGGCTATACGCCTACGCTAATTATAGCGACATTGATTATGCTGGCGATGTATGTGATACTCTGGTTCGGAACGTATTCGCTCTTCGAAAAGGTCTTGGTGTTCTTTGTTACGATATTGGGGCTTAGCTTTATTGTTTCGATGTTTATCGTCCTGCCTGCTCCCGTGGAGATTGCGAAGGGCTTTATCCCATCAATACCCAATGTTGAAGGCGCTAATCTTATGATGGCGGCTTTCGTGGGAACAACGATGGCGGCGCCAACGTTTGTCGTTCGTCCGCTTCTGGTAAAGAGCAAGGGTTGGACAGAGGCTCGCGATGGGCTTCGACAGCAGCAGAGGGACTCGTTGACGTCAGCGTTGATGATGTTTGTTATCAGCGGCTCCGTAATGGTATGCGCTGCCGGGGCACTCTTCGCGGAGGGCAAGGTAATAACCAACGTATTGGATATGGCGAACAGCCTTAGCCCGTTTGCCGGCAGATTTGCCGTGGCGCTTTTCCTGATGGGAACATTGAGCGCAGGGCTCTCTTCCACGCTGCCGATCATGATGGTTGCCCCGCTTCTGATTTCCGATTACAATAAGGGCGAGATGGTTACACGCTCGGTAATCTTCCGGTCGCTGACCGCGGCGGCGGCTCTTATCGGCTTAACCGTGCCAATACTCGGGGCAAACCCGATTCTCGCACAAATCGCCACGCAGGTCTCGCAGGTATTCAACCTGCCACTGGTCGTAGGCGGAATAATCATACTTGTAAACAGCAAACAAATGGGCAAGGCCCGAGCCGGAGTGCTTCTAAACTGCGGCATGGCGGCGGCATTCATTTTCTCTTTGGTGATGTCATACATCGCCGTATTAGGATTAAACGAGTTTTTCTAACTAGATATGTATAGAGTATTTTATGACAGTATTCATGTTTTCGATTTGCGCATTCATGTGTGCCGGATTTCAGGCAAAGACTTTTTTTAATCCTCCGGAAGTCATACAAGCGGGTAGCAAGGATTATCAGGGAGTTGATACAAGGCAGTTTCAGGGCATATCGAGTCTTGCCGTCAGTGACTCAGGCAGGCTTTGGGCCACGTGGTATGGCGGACCCACTCCCGGCGAAGACAAGAACAACTACGTGATATTGTCAACAAGCGGCGATGGCGGGAAAAGTTGGCGGGAGAAGTTTATAGTCGACCCCGATGGTGCCGGCGATATCCGCGCTTTTGACCCTGAAATATGGCTCGACCCTGACGGCAGGCTTTGGCTGTTTTGGGCACAGCATCCGGCCTCGGACCATCTCAACCCGCACTCGGGCGTATGGGCCATGAGAAATGACAACCCCGACCGCGAAGCCGGCAAGTGGTCCTCGCCGAGGCGGCTTACCGAAGGCATTATGATGTGCAAGCCGACGGTGCTCTCAGGCGGCAAGTGGCTTTTGCCGGCTTCAACTTGGCGCAATACCGATTACAGCGCGAGAGCGGTAGCCTCGGATAACAACGGGCTTTCGTTCGAGGTTGCCGGCGCATGTAATGTTTTGCCGGTTGAAGAACGAGCGTTTGACGAGCATATGTTTGTCGAAAGAAGAGACGGCTCGATTTGGATGCTCGTCCGCACAAGATACGGCATAGGCGAAAGTGTTTCTCGTGATAAAGGCGCCACTTGGAGCGAGTTCAAGCCCTCTGCGATCAAACATCCCTCCGCGCGGTTCTTTATCCGCCGGCTCAACTCCGGCAATCTTCTCCTTGTTAAACACGGCCCGATAGACGAACAGACGGGGCGCAGCCATCTGATGGCGTTCATATCAAAAGATGACGGCAAGACGTGGCTGGGCGGCTTACTGCTGGACGAACGAGCCGGCGTTTCATACCCCGACGGACAGCAAACCGCCGACGGGACAATATACGTCACTTATGATTATTCACGCACCGGTGAGAAGAAGATACATATGGCAACTTTCACCGAAGAAGACGCTTTGGCAGGAAAGCCCCGCTCCGGTAAAGTGAGGCAGCGTGTCATCATAAGCGAAGGGACCCCCGCGAAACCCGATAAAAACCAAGACGGCAAGCCGCTCGCTAAAAAGCCGGCCGCCGCAATTTCCGGCGGCCAGGACTCGTTCAGGTTCGACAAGGGCGCCAAGCTGTTTTCGGATAGAAGCTATCAGGCAACCAAGGTCCCCGAAGCCCTTGAAGGGGCGCAATGTCTAAGAGTAAACATGGACGGCAATAAAAGCGTGCAATGCCGGAAAAGCGGGATGGTCCATTTTCTCACGCCTAAACCCAACCGCAACAAAGACAGCCAGGCGGAACACTTGGAAAAACAAGGCTTCGAAAGGGTCGCCTTGCCGGAAATTCCGCTTTTCAACCAGAAACCGACCAGCTTCTGCACCCTATACCAAAAGAAGTGCGAACAAGGCGAACAAATACGTTTCGGAAAGTGGGCGGTTCCGATTCTTCTAAATCAGTGAAAACATGGAGACACGCGGCCGCCCAACCCTGGCCCGCGGGGACCGGTCTTGAGTCTCTTGAACGAAAAAGGTGTCAAAAACCGTTTTCTAGGGTCCTTGGCATTCGCTACTCCAATCCGGTTCATCCCGGCGCTTTCCCTGCCCCCTTTTTTGCTCCCCGCGTGCAATTTGCCGTCTTGCGCCGGATCGCTAGAATATCTGGTAATGGGAGCACCCGATGGTCCACTATTTCTTTATCTGGACGCCGGAGATCGCCTTCATCGATCTCGAGAACAACCCATCTGCCGTTGACGCGGAACGGCACAGGGCGTCCGCCGATGTGGTGGGCGCGGACCTCCTTTCCCGGTGGCGACTCCGCAAACGCAGGCGGATAGATGATCAGCAGGAAGATGAGCACGAATGAGGATAGTACAGTACCCGTGCGATTTTGCATGCGGCCATTCTCCCGTCTTCAGGGACACACGTGCTGCGGATCTTTGGACAGATTCGCGTCACTGAACAACCTCGCCCGCCGTGATCGCCAGCACGGCAAACGCGCCGCGGTTTTCCGTGCGACGAATCTCGATCGATTCGATCTCCACGTCGGGCCGCGGATTGTCCGCCTGCATGCTGTAGATCACGGCATGCTGCCCTTCGAGCGAGTCGAAGCGACGCGACCAACCGACACGCGCGCCGAGCAGTGGTGTCGCTTCCTTTTGGACCCAATGGTCGATGTTCCGTTCCAGCACGACGGGGATCTGAGCTGTTTGGCCATCGGTATAGTGAAGCACGTACTCCATGACCGTCGGCAACACGAACGGATTCTTTTTATCCGTCATTCGCGCCCGCTCCCGGTCCGAAATGGGATTCGTGATGTGAGCCGTGTGCAGGAAGTACAACTGATCGGCCTTGCGACGCACAGGGATGTCGCGAACCTCGCTCGGCATCTCCGCAAGGTGCTTCGGCAGCCGGCTTCGCTCTCCGCCGAGCAGGATGAAGTCGGGGATCGGCGAGGTCGTGAAGTTCACGGTGGAGTATGTGACATCGGCTAGAATGCTCTCGCCTCGCGGGAAAACGTTCAGGCCTTCCGGCAGATTGGGCCGATGGTGGAACCATCCTTCTCGCCCTTCCGTATCCGCGAGGTAGGCGTTCGCGTGTTCCTGGATCGTGACGGGGTGGAAGCGGACGTTGACGCCCGGTACTGGCAGGACGGAAGCCGTGCGCGTTCCGACGCCCATGTTCTGGAGCACCGTGCCGACGATTTTGAGCTTCTTTGCGTCGTTTTCCACCTTGGGCTCCTCTTCAAGGAATTGGACCTGGTTGAGGAAGACGCCGCCGCCAGAAGGCCCTGGACACGCGACGAGTCCGCCGGCCGTATCAAGGAAGATCCCCTTGCCCACGCACTCCTCCGGACGCAGGAATTGCAGGTTGTCGATACCGCAGAGTATTCCGTCCTCGAACGCCCTGTGCGAATCATTGCGCCAGCGCGTGATCCGCAGCGTGATTGTCTCTTTCAGTTCGACCGGCTCTGGCAGTTCGAGCACGATCGGCTCGTTGGCGGCCGGCACGTCCATGTGATAGGTCTTCTCCGCATCGCCGTCGAGAATCACATCGACCTCGGCGATCGTGTGGTAGGTGGTGTTGTTCCAAAGCTTCACCGCGCCGAGGACGTCCGAGCGGCGAAGGCGGAACACCAGATCATGATGATCCTTGCCCTCGTCAATCCAGATCATATGCGTGTAGCGCCAGTCGTCGCGACTGAACATGCCGTTGACCAAGTTGTATGGCTCGCGGTCGGGATGGTCGTGCTCCCACGGATGTTGGAACTCCATCGGATCGTCCGATGCGTTCGGCGGAATCGTGAACGGAGCGAAGTCGCGGTTGTCGATGACATGCGAGAACGTATGAGGGCTGACCCAATACGTTGTGTGCATGATCTTGTTCGGGCTGTAGAGCGCGACGTCGCGATGGCCGAGCGTGGCGGCCAGTTTGTATGTAGACTGGTCCAGCGTAACGCGTTCCGCCCGGAATGGACGCAGGATGTGATCGGCCCCGACAAGCCGGTTGAACGCTTCGCCTCCCTTGGGCCCAAGGCCGGTTAGCATGATCCATCCCCCGGCGGCTTGAAATGCTTCAACCTTCGACGAAATTCGGTTCAACGTTTCAATGTTGGCGGGGCTCGCCTCGACGATGGCGACACGAAATTGGTCCGCGTCAAGCGCCTCGGTGACGTTTGAGACGTCTTCCAAAAGGAGCCCGGTTTCGTCGAGCTTCGCACGCGTCAGCGGATCGTGCGAGAGGTAGACGGACGCGACGCCCTGGGATGGCGTATAGCCGCCGTAGACCTCGATCATGTTGCGAAGTAAGCAGTCGGCCGCCGGATCGACACCCAAGTTGGCGCCGACGCGCATCTGACAGAGCACAATGACACCCTTTCCACAGGGCGCCTCGATCAGAGGACTGAACTGAAGGCTTTCGCCCGCGCTGGCCAGCGAGCGCGCTCCGCCGGACGGTTTCCGGTAGACTTTTTTGAAGGTTGGGTGCTCGCCGGCCCAGTCGATCAGATCCTCGCGCCCCAGGTCGTGGAGAACGGGAGTGCCTAGGACCTCGGGGTGCGCGAATCCGCCCTTGCGTGTCGTGGGCCACACCGGCATCGGCAGTGCCGCGCCCGCCGGCGGATGTTCTTGCTCTAGGGAAATCACGGATCCGCCTTCGGCGGCGAACATGAGGATTTCCGGTCCGAACGCCTCGTCGGCTGTCAGGGTATCGTGCCCGATGATCAGGAGTCCTTGCTTGCCTCGTACGTCGCTCAGACGCTCCAGCTGTTCGAATGAGATCCCGGTCCGCGTGAGCCAATCAGCGATTTCGCCTTGACGGTCGAGCAGATAGACTTGCCGCGGCGTCGCGAGCTTCTCGACACCCGGCAACGTGGGGACCGACCGCTCATCGACGTACGGTGTCGCGCCGTTTTGCGTGACGCGGAGCGTGAGCGTCCCGTCCAATCGACGATCCGTTTTCGGAGCGTCGATCACGATTTCGTGCTCTTCCCCAAAGCCCGGCTCAATGTGGAGTGTTTGCTCGTCGGACGCGATCAGGCGATCGCCGATTCCGTATTCCCAGGCGAGCGTGACTGGCGCGTCGCTGAGCGTGTCGTTCATGACCTTGAATAGCAGTGAAGTCTGCTTTCCGCCGTAGAGACGGTGCGTCTGCTTGCGCGGGATCGCGGCCAGCGCCGAGAAGACCTTCCGCGAATCCTCGAAATCGTAGAGATTGTCCCAAGGGAAAAAGCCGGCGACGCCCGCATAGCGATAGCCGCCGTAGAGCATGCGCAGAAATCGTGCCTTCCCCATGCGAGCATAATCGTGCCCGCGGTACGCCTCCCCGCCGATGGCGACCGTCGCGAATTCGAGATGGTTCGCGAAGCAGCTTTCGCCCACGATCCAAGGCTTGGTCCGATCCCACGGCCACCGCTCGATCTTTGTGGAGTAATGATTGAGCGTGTAGGCATTCTCGGGGTAGTAGTCGAACGCGGCGTGCGGATAGTGCGGCGAGTTGATCTCCAGCCGCCCACTCAGATCGCCGCCTCCGCCGACGGTGTACGGTCGGGTCGGGTCGATGGCGCGTCCCGCCTCCACGACCTCGTTGGTCAGTTCCTCGACGCGATCGAGATATCCGCCGTAGATGTTCATGCCGTTGATGTAGACCAACTCGTTTTCGACCTGGTGGAAAATGATCGAGGGATGGTTGCGATAGGCCTTCGCGACCTGAGCCATGTGCTCGCGAAAATTCTCCCACACGATATCATTCACCACCAACAGCGGATCGCCGTTTTCGTCCCGCGTTCGTTCGCCGAGGTTGTAGCTGATCCGCATGCCGTCGATCATCGTGCAGAGCCGTCCGGGGATCCCGTGACGGTCGTAAAACTCCAGCCGCCCTTCACGCGTGGGGATGACCCGTGAAATCCGCCGATTCTTGCTGAACCGGGTGAAGCGGTTGCCATCTTCATGAAACGCCTCGAGCCACTCCTCGGGGGTTTCGACCCATTTGACGTGCGCATCGACCCAGCACCAGACATTGCGCCGCACGCCGTTGATGTAGACGCCCGTGCGGCGGATCGACACTTCGCGGAAGCCGAATAGTTCCTCGTGGACGTCGATCGTTTTGCCGTTTTCGACGATCGTCGTGCGAAGCCGGTAGAGGTCGGGATCCGCCTTTGGCCACCAGAGCTTCGGATTGGTCCACGGGAGGTCATCCGCGTCGAATGTGACGGATTGATTCGGCTCCAGCGCCGGCGGCGTCAGCTTCCATGTCTTCTCCACCTGGCCCGTGGCGTCATGGACCGCCTCGACGACGACGTGTGTACGACGCGGCTCAGGCGTTGTGTTGCGCAGCGTATATTCCAGGCTCAATGACTTGTTCTCGACCGACGGCTTAATGAACACATCTTCCGTGTACGCGTCGCCGACGGAGACGAACGTCACGGGGTTGACGATGCCGTAGACATAGCCGTCGCCGTCGCCCTTGGTGCTGGGATCGATCGGGGCCACCCACCGGGCCCAACGTCGCCGGCTCTCGGGGCGGTTCTTCAGTTTCTCGAGCGTCTGCTCCTTGCCCATGGCCTTCGCATCGAAGGCATAGTAGCTTCCCTTCACGGCCAACGCGATCTCGTTGACTTGTCCCGGCTTGATGAATTCCGAGACGTCCAGATCCCACGGGACCCAGACTCCGCGATGCGTCCCAGCCAGCTTGCCGTTGATGAAGACGCTCACGATCCAGTTCGTGCCGGAGAAATGCAGCTTGAATCCGCGGCCATCATGCTCCGCTGGGACGTCGACCCGCGTGCGATAGATCAGGCGGTGCCCGAAGACAAGGGGTTCGTGGTCCCATGGCGAGCCGGGGGCGTTGAACGCCATCCAACGCAGAGGATACTCGTCCGGCGAGGGCAGTTCGTGAATGGGCTCGTAGGTGTCGACATCCATGTTCGGGTCGTCATATCGAGCGACCTGCCACAGACCATTGAGTTGCTCCTCCGTGCGTTCGGAGTCGCGAGACACTGGCAGTGCGAACACATGCTCGGAGGCTCGGCGGTCGAGTTCACGGTCGTACGTCTCGCTCGGTTTGAGGGCGCCCTCGGGCGTGAACTTGCCCGGCATCAGCGCGAAGCAGTCGGCCGCGACCAACATCTTGGCATTCTCGCCGGCGGCCTTGGGATAGCGAATCTGCAGCGTGTTAGCCCCTTGTTCCAATTTTACCTTGCCCAGATCGGCCCAGGAGACCTCACAGAAGAATCCAAGCTCCATAAGGTTCGTCGTGGGATAGGACGGGGGAACCGCCTTCCACGGGCCGTCGCTAATGCGCCACTTGAAATCGGCGCGGGCGCTGTACCAGCCGACCCGGGCCCAGAAGTTGTAACGGCCGGCCTTCGGCACGTCGAACGCGTATTCCAGGATGATCCCCTCATCGGGGACCAGCTTCGGCACTTCATCCGCCTTGACACCTCGCATGAGCCACTCGCCGCCCGAGAGGAGTTGCGGCTTGCCCATGGAGGATCGCTCGAAGTGCGGGAAGTTGCACCGATCATAGTCCTCCGCTTCGAGCCAGACGTAGTCGGCGGCGGAAACGGCGCGGGGCGCAAGAAACGTATACAGAAGCAGAATCAACACAATGGCTATCGTGCGGGGCATGTGGCTTTCTCCTGGAGGATCGAGGGTAGAGATCATGGACCGTGGACTGAGTATAATGGATCGTTAAGGCGGGCTTGGAGTTTTCCGAGTTCCGTTATGGTCAGCAGGGGTCGCACCGGATCAACACTGCGTCGCGCGAAAGGACATGGCAGTACAACTCCATACTCGGCTATTGCCGTGGATATTTCGGCGCCGCGACTCTCGCGCAGGCCGGAAGATGACAGTACGGAACTGGCTGGGGGGGCGCTGTTGGGAAGGGTTCCTTGCCACCCGAGAGCGCCCGTGGGGTTCTCAGCGTTTTCCCGCCAGCCCCTTATGCTGCTTCCACTGGCCCCCCTTGCCGTCGAGGTTCTCCCAGACGAAGCACGGGTGAACCGTCTGCGACAGCGGCTCACCGCCCGAGAATACGTGGCCATCGCGATCGACGTCGACCAGCGACGTCTGTCCCATGCTGCGCCCCACGTCGCCGATCTGATACGCCTCGAACCGCGGCATCTGGGCCCCGACACTATATTGTGGGGCTTGGTGGCGAGGGGATCAACAGTACACTAAGGGCTGCAGTGGGCGCGCAGGAGCGATCACCTTACCTTAGTGGAAAAGTGACCGCGATGCGAAACACCGATCCCTAAGGTGGCAGGGCCACTTGGGTTCAACGAATGAACGCAAAGCGTTGCGATAGAATGTTTTAGCCGTTCACGGCCGGCGGCCGTGAACGGCTAAGTATGATCTGTCTGATCAGTCCAAAGCGAGGAACGAATATCGAATATCGAATATCGAGCAAGGAATTTCGAATGATGAAGTTCGGCAGAATACGGATCAATACCGGTGAACTATGAACTCTCTGAAGGCTGTTTGTTTGCGGTTACCGGCGTTGATTAGCGGGTTGTTTCACTCCCAACCCGTGAACGGTTACAGAATGTTTTAGCCCCACCGGCCCTGTGCGGTGGGGAACCATCGAAGTGGCGCTGTCCAACTAAAGGAGCACGTGAATGGCCACCATGTACACGAGAAGCCACACTGACGAATCCGCCTCCAAACCTTCCCCAATCAGTAGTCAATTTCCGATGCAAATAGTGAATATACCCCACCGACTCTTATCGCTCAACACAGTGTTCGTGCTGGTTTTTAGCATGTTCTTGCCCAATTTCGCCACTGGCGAAAAACGTTGCGGAGCCTCGGAGCGGCCCAACATCGTCCTGATCATGGCGGACGATCTCGGCTATGAGTGCCTTGGCTGCAATGGCGGCGAGTCGTATGAAACGCCGCACCTCGATCGGCTTGCGGCAACGGGGGCCCGCTTCACGCATTGCTTCGTCAACCCGATCTGCACGCCGACACGCGTTGCGCTGATGACGGGGCGTTACAACTTTCGCAACTACGAACGATTCGGCACCTTGCCGAAAAATGAGTTCACGTTCGGCCACATGATGCAAGACGCCGGCTATGCCACGTGTATTGTCGAGAAGTGGCAGCTTGACGGAAAAGGCGGAACGACGCCCGACCGAGCGGGCTTCGACGAGTACTATATGAAGCCGGGCGACCGTTTCAACTACGCCGATCCGTTCATTCAGGACAACAACTGGGAGCGTGTGCGGCACAAGGGCGAGTACGGTCCGGACCTCTGTGTCGACTATCTGTGCGACTTCCTTGACAGGCACGAAGACGAGCCGTTCTTCGTCTACTACCCGATGGCTCTCACGCACTTTCCCTTCAAGCCGACGCCCGACAGTGACGCCTGGGAATCGGGAAATCGCCATGAAGATGATTGGCGCAAGTACATGCCCGACATGGTCGCGTACATGGACAAACTGGTCGGGCGGATTGTCGGCAAGCTCGATGAACTCGGCGTCCGCGAGAATACGCTCATCATGTTCCTGGGCGACAACGGGACCGACAGGCGTGTAACGTCGCGGTTCGACGGGAAGCCCTTCAAAGGCGGCAAGGGCTGGCTCACCGACGCCGGCACGCACGTCCCAATGATTGTCAACTGGAAGGGGACGATCGCGGGCGACCGCGTGCTAAACGACTTGGTCGACCCGACCGATTTCTTCGCCACGATCGCCGACGTGACCGGCGCGAAGCCGCGCACGCCGCCCGGCGATGGCGTAATTGACGGCGTCAGCTTCCTTCCGAGACTGATGGGCGCGGAAGAGCCAGCCCGGGATTGGCTGCTGATTGAATTGATCAACGAGTTTCGCATGTTCGGCGAAAACCAAGCCTTCGCCGGACATGAAGGCCGGTATGTGCGGGATCATCGTTGGAAGCTCTACGCAGCGGGCAAGTCACGGCGCGACATTCCGTTCTACAAAGGCGGACAACTCTATGACATGCTTAGCGACCCTCGGGAAGAAAGTCCGATTAAACCTGGATCTAACGCCGAAGCGGACGCGGCCCGGAAGAGGTTGCAGGCCGTGTTCGGTGCGCATGCCTGGGAGTAATTGAAGTGCAGTGGCAAAGTCCCGATGATTACTGGTTGGCGCGCGATTCGGTAGAAAGGATGAACAGCTGAAGAAGCAGAACTCGGAAGAAACAAAGAGCGAATGACATGGCGCGCATCGGCTCAACCGGATTACAAGGACTGGACAGAATGGCTCGACGTTTGGCAGATGTGTCCCAGGTAACCACCGTTTAATGCTCGCCGGAGACAACCCTCCGCACAGGTATTAGGGGTCAATGTTTGGTAGCCGGGCGGCAGCGGTTACAATGGAGCCGTCGGCGCCTCCCGGCAAAGGAAGGCATGACGACACATACGGTTGAGGTGAGAATGGTAAAGAAGTGGCTCAAGTATCTGGCAGAGCGGAACATTTTTCCTTTCACCGCGTTTTGAGAACCGCGTCATAGCAGCAGAGAAACCGGAAAGATCGCCAAATCAGGCAACAAGTCATGGAACGTAAACAGACGGATAAGGTGGCCAGATCTGATGATATGGCCGATGTCGCCCCACGGTTTCGGGCAGTTGCTGCAGTATCGATCGCCCTCCTCGTGGTCGCTGGTGCAACTGCGGTCTGGCGTCGCGAGTGCCTCAGAGATGCGCAACAAGAGGTTCCAACGGTCACTGTTTCCGTTGGCCGCCACGGCAATGGAGAGCGCCTTCTGGGTTATCCGTCAGTCGTCAACGGTCCTGCTCACTCGAGTAGTCGTACTCGGTTGCTGCAATTAACGAAAAGTGAATCCATTTGGGCGACTTGGCTTGAACTTCGCACCAGTTCGGGGGAAATCTGCAAGGTCTCGCCAGCTCTCAAAGGTGGAAGTCTGATACTCGAGGTCGAGACAGAGTTTCCAGTCCGTTTTCATGTTTCTGGTCATTTGACCCCCACGGATAAAGCTACGGATAAGGTGGTTAAGCCGGGAGAGGAGTCTCTGGAAATGCAGCTTCCGAAATCCGATGGCTAAATAGACCCCGGGACCGGTCGGGCTGAAAACGAACGCGAGTTGCGTCTGTATTTCAATCTTGTAGTTGTACCGCATTGGCCTGATGTGGCAGCGGTGCAGGACCTGTCAGCGACTCACTAAGCGGACACAGAAGCATGGGCGAACCACGGCCAAACCTTCCTGCGCCAGCGGCCTCTCCCGCCATCCACGGCAGCGCGTTGCCCGTGCACGGTGACCTGTTGCCGCTTTGGATTTGGCTGGCCGGTGCCATATTCATGGGATTGGTCAGTGCACCGTACGATCCAATTTCGGTGTTTCTGGTTTTGGCCTTTGGATTGGTCAGCCTCAGTGTCGGTGCAATTCTTGCTTCTAACATAAACGGCATTCCACGCCTTTGGGTTTTGATTCTTTGGTTGCCCCTCATTCTTTTTTCCGTGAGTCCTGCGATTTTCTCCTCGACAGGACACCATTTACCTTGGGTAGTCCGTATCGGTTGGGTCATAGAGACGGCGTCGTATGGAGCGGGTAGCGTCGGATTTGGATATTGGGCTTGCCGCCGGATTCAGCTCGGACGACTGCGCATTTTTCTTTGGTTCTGGCTGGGATGTGCCGGTGGTACGTTCGCTGGAATGGATATACTGGGGCCGAAACTGGGCCTGTTAGGTACTGCTGGAGGTACCGTGCTGGAGGTACCGTGCTGGAGGTACCGTGCTGGCGGCGTTATTGGCGCGCCGTTCACTGCGGCTGCCAGAGAAAGTTGACGCTGGCTAAATCGAGATGGGCAGAGCGGCGTCTGCGGCATGGTGTTGCGGGTCGCTGAAAAACATCCATGCGACTTTCCGGTATTGGGCTTAGCAGGCGCCGGGCGCCACGTCATAAGGCGGCAAACGCCAGACGCCCCTCGGGGTCGGGCGGTGGACCGCGTCGCGGTGCCGTGGTGGCCGTGGTGCCGTCGTGCGCCGCCGACCGTGTTGGTTCGGGCCATTTTCCGCCGCCGGATGGGTTATCACCCGCTGCGGGCGCTGCGAGGGGCGTTGGCCTCAGCACGAAGGCCGCCGGTCGGGTGGCACTTTCCTGAGCGAGCGCGGGAGACATGGCGATGGCCGACAACCGTAAAACGCGAGCGGGCCAGTGTGGTTTTCAAGCGTTTTCTGGAGGTACAGACGTTCTCCGGGCTCACCAGGGGCGAGTTTTTTGAGATGAAGCGCGGCGGGCTTCGGCTGGGGGTGATGAAACGCTCTAAGTCACTGTACCCAGTTCTGTTGCGCCTTAAGCGGCGTTGGCAAACTCCCGGTAGGCGCTTTGTCGCTTCGAGGTTAGAG
>JBNJEM010000037.1:0-24542 GCA_051745935.1 Planctomycetota bacterium | reverse complement strand
GGCGGGGCGCACCGGGGACACGATGCCAATTACCTCACGTTCCATCGCTTCGAAGATTTCCGTGAGCTGACAATGGCCGACTCGGTCGTCGACCCCAAAAGTCTCCAACCGCCCGGACCGGTCGAACTCGACCTGGGCGCGCTGGTCGTCGAAGGCCGGGGGTTCACCCTGGAAACGCTTGAGGAAGACTCCCAGGCCTTCGGCAATCGCAATTACGTGTGGAAGCAGGTGCCCGAGAAACTCCGCGGGTGGCGATACACCCAAACGCTCGGCGGCCGGAACCCCAAGGTCGCGGTTACGGCGAAGCGCGACACCACCGTCCACGTCGCCACGGCAACCTCGCAGCCGGGAATCGACATCGGACAATGGCGGCCGGGGGCGGAGCTTAGCTTCCACTACACCGATTCCGGACGGACCGGGATGAAGGTGTTCCAGCGCCAGTTGAAAGCCGGAGAACGCATCGAAATCCCTCAGGGAAACTGGACCGGCGGCATCCTGTTGGCTCCACCCGCAGACTCGAAGGCCAGACCGTAGCCATTCCGGAAACTGCTGGGCCGGCCCACTCCTGCTCATCCCGCCTCAGTGAGTCCCCGGCCCGGCCACCTTGTATTACCAATGTCCAAGATCATTGACGTTTTCACCCAGTTAGTGACCAACCGGAGCGAACCTATACCGACCGGTAGCTCGAATTTGGTTGGCGGCCCTGCCGCCCAGTGAACCTGAGGCAACGGAGGTGAATCATGAAACGCCGGCAATTCCTGACCGCGACCGCGGCCGGTGCCGCGGGTTGGATCGCGGCGCAGCAAGCCCAAGGCAAGCAATCGCAAGACGCCGGCCAGCCGGTAGCAACTACGGATCAATCCAACGAGCCACAGCAGACCGACTCGCTGTCTGAGATCACTTGGAGCCGCAAGGTTCCGGTTCGCTACGAGGCAGATGTGGCCGTGATCGGCGGCGGGATCGCTGGTGTCTGCGCCGCGGCCGCAGCGGCCCGCTCAGGCGCCAAGGTGATATTGGTTGAACGTTTCGCGGTCACCGGTGGTGTGTTGACGTCGGGCGGCGTTGCCAACTTTTGCGATGGAAGTCAGGTTCGGGCGGCGTTGGGTGAAGTGTTTGCAGAGATTGTCTCGGATCTGGACGCGTGGGGCGCGATCGGTCATGGAAAGTCTTCGGTTTTTCACTACGAGACAATGGCGGTCATCTTGCAGGAACTCTTGCTGCGGCGGGGAGTCAAGCTCTTGCTGCATACGCGATTCGTGGATGCGCGAGTCGACCAGGGACGAATCAACGAATGTATCGTGTGCGGCCCATCGGGCCCGGAAGCACTGCGGGCGGCGCAGTTCGTCGATTGTAGCGGCGAATCCGTGCTCGCGCGGATGGCGGGATTCGAAACGATGAGCGACTGGTACGACGGTCGCTGGCGACTGCCGATGTCCATGATGTATTTCGTCCGCCACGTGAAGCAAACCGATACGGGACCGTCACTGCCGGAAGGCTGGTTCGAGCCGATCGCCGACAAGGCGGACCTCCCCATGACCAGTGTGTGGCCCGACGGACCGGGCGGCAATGCGATCAAAATCAAAATTCCGATGTTCGATGCGACCGACACGGAGAGTCTGACCGCGGCCGAGATTCAGGGCAGACGCCGCATGATGGAGGTCATGGATTTTCACCAGCGCGTTCAGAAGAAACCTTGGCGATTGGACCACTGCTCGCCGATCATCGGCATTCGCGAGGGAGCCCGAATCATGGGCGATTACGTGCTGACAGCGGACGACCTCCGAGCCGGTCGTGCTTTCGACGACGGAGTGGCTCGCGGCACGTTCTACCTGGACGGCCACAAACCTGACGACGACAAGCGGACCTACATCCTGCCCAAGGACGAGCTTGCCGTGCCACCCTACCACATCCCCCTGCGCAGCCTGATCGCTCGGGACGGAAAGAACCTGATGATGGCCGGTCGCAACTTGTCGGCGGATCAGTTGGCTCTCTCCTCGGCACGTGTTTCCACAAGCGCCGCCATGATGGGGCAAGCCGCCGGAATCACCGCAGCCATGGCGGTCAGTAGAAATTGCGATCCTCGCGATCTGGAACCCGCAGAAGTGCGCCGGGTGGTATGTGAGCGAGGCGGGAACCTGGATGTTTGAGAGCTGACCAAGATATGTCCAACCGACTTGCGAGCAAGCGAGCATTGCACGAGGCCTTCTGACGCGGTGAAGGGCCAAGTCTGGTTTTGATACCGCCGGGGCACCAGGAACTGTACGATCTGAGCGATTACCCTGCCCGGTTTTACGACCCACAGGCGATGTGGAAAAATGGGGAGTGGTATGGACCGATAAAAATTGGTCGTTGAATGGAGCGTGTTTTTTATCCTGATTTTGTTCCGGCTGCCACCTGTGTATTTCATCGCCCGGACGAAACACAAACGCCGCCACATGAAGGGGATTGTCGGCAGTTGTTTCGTCGACGGTAAGGGCTCATCGGCCGCCAGGGGCAGCTCGCCCCGTGAAACAATGGCGATCCCGGCGGCCGTGGTTTCCAGGAACTGTCCGCGGTTGAAGCGAATCATACGAACTTCGCTTCATCACCATTTCACATGACTTGTTAATCGCCAGAGCCAGCGACCGCGATGACGATGCGGCGGTAGTCATACAGCACGATCTGATTGCGATCTTGAACCTCTAGGATGACGTGGATTTCTGATCCGCCGGCATCTTCGGGAATGGTTAAGCCAGTGACCGTGGCACCGTCATCGGGAATGGCGACCTGTTTCGCGTACGTGCCCGCTTCTCGGTATATCCACCACTGGAAGTCGAGCCCGTCCTTATCGGGATCCGTTGAATCCGATGCATCTAGTTTTACCATCGCGCCGGGGGCCGACTCCAGGTGAACGATCGAGTCGGTTCTGTCGCCGTTGAACGCGGCTACCGGCTTGTGGTTGGCCTGGTCGTACGCCTTCACACACCAATCCATGCGTGCTTGGAAATCGTTGAACATGGCCCGTCGGAAACGCCATACGGGTACGTAGTAACTGTTGAACGTCTCGCCGTGTACCGGGTCCGTCCAGGTATCCACTTCAGAATCCGCTTCGAACATGTGGAAGGCGTTGTACTCTTCTTCGTCACGTCGGACATCCTGGTGACGGGAGTAGATATTCTGATGACGAGTGCGGGAGAAACGGCCGCTCCACCCGCCCCAATACAGATGTTCCGGATCCGTCAGGCCGTGATTGACCAACCCCATCCACGGGATCGTGCCGCCGCCTTCCAGAAAATGCAAACGGCCCATCAGGCGAGGCGGGAAGCAGGCGCCTAAGGCACCGTGCCCGGTCATGATGTGCTGCTTGGCCCACGCATGCTGACCGTCGGCAGTGCGCTCATACGGTTCCCAGGTGTAGGGTCCTTGAATCGAGCCCTTGCTGCCCGGTCCGCCGTAGGCATAGGTCTGGTGATTGCTGCGATGCCAGGCGATTTTCGGATAGTGTTCCGCGATCCAGGCGCCGGAATTGTCCTGGGCCCCGTTCTCGAACACGATGATTCTGGAGCAGAGCTGCTCCATTTCTTCCTGCGATCGAGTCTGATCCAGATCCACCAGCGCCTGGGCCAACGTATTCGTGCCCGCGTTGCCCACGATATAGAGCTTGCGCGGATCCTCCTTCAGGATGGCCGCCTCCGTCAGTTCCGACGCCTCGTTTGACCGGCCCGCTTCGACCGCCTCGATCCCATACTCAGCCGTGCCCGCCTTGACGATACCGCGCAGATAATCTGCCTCCGGCCAACCCGAGTCATGCTGCTTGAGATTCCCCAGCACTTGCGCATAGCCGTCCACCAGCTTGTGGAACAATTCGGGATGCACTTTCGTGCGTCCATCCCTCCGGTCCGCATGCAGATACTTGCCGGAGCAGGCAATCAACCCTTCCAGCTCGACCATGTTGGCATACATTAACAGATGCGTCATCTGCTGTTCCTCATCCGGTTCATTGCCCATGTCGGCCATGACAATCAGACGTGACTTCACTGGCTGGGCCCACGCGTTGGTCCCGATTAGAGCAACAAGCAGACAACAGAAGGTGATTGAGATCCTAAGCATGATACTCCCTCGACAAAATCGGCAGATTGTGAACAAATGGCGGGATGCGGGTGGGGTGAGGAAAAACTCCAAGTCATTGCCATCCATATTGTTGCGCCGTTCGGTTTGCCGACGCAAGGGACCAAGGGACGCAAAGGACCTCAGGGACCTAAGCGAAGGGACAGCCCGGCTCACGCGTCAGGTGCACGTTTTCCGTCGTTTCCCGTTCCCTGTGTCTTGATCCGTGGGCCATGAAGAAATCCGACGCTTCGACGATCATCTTCGTGCCGTGGTGGCGAACTCTTCAACTTTTGTATCAAAGACTCGCCATAAACAGTAGACAAACTGGTTGCTCTATGTTGTGCACTTTCCGGCTTTGTCATCAGCCCAGGATGCGGGTACGGTGTTTGTTCGTAGTTGGTCACCTCCGCCGCTCCAACACCAAGACGGCTGGGGCTGAGGGAGCGAGGACCACCGCGACGCCCTGCGTGGACAGCGTGCTGCCCGGCATCTCGCGCGGCGCGTCGTCGGTTAGCGCGTTGTCTATTTGCCAATCGCCTTCCAGGCCGGGCTTTCCCCATCGTCCACGGTCAGGATACGAGATCGACGTGATAGGGCAGCGTTACTCGCTTGACGAGGGTCGAGGCGAGGAAACCATCCTCCCCTGCTCCGTAACGCTGCTCGTATCCCACCGACCGCCACCAAGCCACCGGGACGGGTGTTGACGAGAAGCTGTTGAACCCCAGGCGACAAAGGGTCTCATTCGTCGGATTGTCCGCTGTGAAAGACAGGCTTGATCGGGACCAGCCGGAGGTCAACTTGCCACCCCAAGTGGCGGCATTTTCGCCACGTCACCATCAAATGGTCGGCAATTCAAATCCCTTACGGCGTGGCCGGTCCATCAGACGAGAGGGACGAGAACCCGGCTGGGCAGACCGGCAAGGCCAAGGAGACCAGTTCCCGCGCGCACCGATATCGGTCCGCGGCGACCGCCGCGGCCAGCCCCACGAGCAGTGTAGCTACAAACCGGATCACCTTATTGCGAAATCGTTTGCGTGACACGATTGGATCCTTTATCAGGGGTTTTCCAGTTTTCTTTTCCTCGAAGTCGCGTGTGTCCAAGTCCCAGCGGGGACGTTCCCAGAGGCTGGTTACCCACACCCTACGGAGCGCACGACGTAAGCCTCCCGGCCCGGGAGCGCTGTCAATCACGTTCTCCGCCGCCGCCCCGGTCTCAGCAACGAAGACGCGCGTGGACATGCTGGGCGGCAGCTCCAATTCCTTGGAGCCTAACCAAAAAACCTCGCCGTAAGATGGACAAAGATGTCCCGTCCCACGAAGAATTCATGCAACGCGGAGGTTGAGTTAGCAGCATAGAGCCATGCGACGGATCTCATGCCGCTTA
Source organism: Planctomycetota bacterium (assembly GCA_051745935.1). Taxonomy (GTDB): domain Bacteria; phylum Planctomycetota; class Planctomycetia; order Pirellulales; family Pirellulaceae; genus JBNJEM01. The sequence goes on along the minus strand of JBNJEM010000037.1, from coordinate 19,069 downwards.
TCCTCGCGTCGCATGGGCTCCGTCTTCGATTGTGATGATAACGCGTTGGTACCGCGTCAAGGGCGGAGCTCCGCCGTCCGTCACCTCTAGAATCATATGAACCGTCTCGCCCGGTTCATCCGGGACCACGAAGCTGGCTACGGCACCATCCTGCGCGGTCGATATGTCCAAAACCGCTTCGCAGGTATCGGCATCCGTGTACTGCCACCAAGCAAATGTCAGTGGGTCGCCGTCGGGATCACTTGAGGATTTGGCGCTCAGTTCCACGCGTTCATTCGGACCGGCGGTGCGATCAAGTGGGCCGTCCACGCGTGCCTGCGGCGGATGATTCGCATGCTGGTAGTCGCTGACGCACCAGTCGGCCCGGGCCGCCCAGTCGTTCTGGAAGGCCGCGGCGAACCGCCAGATGGGCTTGCCCAGATCGCCGCCGTCTCGGGCCCCTTTCCAGACCGCGCTGCCGGGATTCTCACGGATGAACCGGCCGCCCCAACTGCCATAGCCGGGGTGCTCCAGGCTGCGCAGACCGACCTCAATCTGGTGCATGAAGGCAGGCGAGTCCCCCTCGGAGCGGAAACCCTTGTGAGGATGCGCCTCGTAGATGGCGCACAGCGGACCGTGACCGCGGAGGATATTCCGCTGCATCCATGCGCGGTCGAAGTACTCGTGCAATTCTTCCGGAATCTTTCGATCCCATCGATAGGCGATGGTCCCAAACTGGCTGAAACTCCCCAAGGTCAGCAGATCTGGCCAATTCGGCTGGATGTACTCGCGGAAGGTCTTATCCTGGTCGAGAATAATGTAGATGATCGCCTTATCCGACACCTTCTCCATCTGGTCGGGATACTCGTGCTGGATCTTCCAGAGTGCCCTGGCGATGGTGTTGGTTCCGCCCCAGGCCTGCAGATAGACCGGTCCAGCCTGGTCGTCCAGCAGGACCTCGACAATCCGGTCGGAGCCTGGCGTGTCGCGGCTCATGTCCCCCACGTTGGCCACGTTGCCCGTGTAGACGAGTCTCCGCAGGGCGTCGGCCGTGGGGAAGCCATCCGCGTGTTGCGAAAGCTTCGGATAGAGCTGCTCGTAGAGATTGATCTGCTGGTCAAGCCACGCCTCGTCGGCCCAATTGTGCGGCTGGACGTCTTGGCCGTCGCCCTTCCAGTGGAACTTGGAACTGCTGTGGATGATCCCCTCGATGTCCCACTCGTTGGCGTACAGCAGGAAGCGGACCATCGAGCAGCGGTCGTCGATCTCACCATCCGTCGTGGCAATGATCCGCGGCCGCGTATCGCTCGGAGGCATGGGAACCGTGACGCCCTCTTCGGCGGGGTCCGTCTGCCTCGTCGAGCGTAAAGGCGGCGTGCTACGGGCCTTCTCAGGCTTCCGCGTGAAATCCGGTTGTGTCGCTTCATCGGCCTGAATCCGCCTGATCGTCCCTGCGTCGAGCGCTGCATCGGGGCCCTGCTGGCTGCCGAAAATCTGGATTCCGTGCAGGTAGCCCCGGAACTGCCGATCCGTACCGTGCCTGTGGATCGTCGGATTGTAGTTGCCGACGGTGAGCGGACCGCTGCCGGAGTCGGTCGGTCCGGCCGAGTAGCTCGTCTTTCTGTCGAGATCTGCCGCCGAAGCGGGGCCACCGAAGTACCAATGCACATTGTCGCTTTTGCTGGTCCCGTCGTAGGTAACGGCAAAAAACGTCCACTCGCCGGGCTTGAGTTTCCCGGATGAGGAATCGTTGCGGCCCCCGTCCGGCCACTCGTTTACCGCCAGCCGGAGCCGACCATCATCCAAATGCACCAAATCAAATCCCGATCGATTGTAGTTGAGATTAAAGACGATGCGGTTGCCGCCGGAACCGGTTCGCAGAGAACTGGGCGCGAGCCAGCCGCAGATCGTAAATGACCGCAAGCCCTCCAGCTCTTCCATCGGTTCCCCATCCTTGCCCGCGGTGATCCAGCCCCAATCGCCCGCGACCGGTTGGGCAGGAAGCGAAAGGGTGCCATCCTCCAGCCGCTCAATGCCGCCGTTGAGCCGGCACGGCGATGACCCCTCGACCACGCCCACGCGAACCAGTGGCGACGGGATGGCTGACTGCCCGGCAAATGCCGCGAATGCACTACCTAAAGTGGAAACTAGCACAAGCATAACGAGGACACACCATCTGTTGCATCTCATCAGTTCTTCTCCTGTCAAACGACTCCAGTCCTGTCAAACGACTCCAGTAAGGCCCAGCATTGTATTACAGCCCGTAACAAAACCTGGTTTACGCTTCCACAACTCCCTGGATAACAGCAAACCTGCACGGTTTTGTTATGGGTTCTAAGTTTTTCGTAGGACGAACTTCCTACCCTTTGCGTCTCGGAAGTCGTTCTTGGTGGCGCAGCTACATTTCACTACAAATGATATCCCCCGGGAAAATCGAGGCTTATGTCGACAATCGGACTCGCTGCGTGTGACTTCGTCCGAACATCATTCGGCCAGCGACATAGGACAACTCACAGCAGGGCCATCCATGGCGACTACTATAGCAACACCTTACTACAACCAACGCTGACCGCGAGCGGCGCCACTGTCGGTTGTCCTGTCTCCTGGCTGAAACTAGATGACAGGAAGATGGATGACGCTTAGTATTGTGAAGACATGATATAGTCACGGTATAACCGCCATTCTATCGACACTGGCTCCGCTCGCGAGGCGTGTCGCACAGCGAGACTACCTTGATCGGGGCGACCTGGATTAATCGCAATAAATCGACTTTCCCGTACCAGCCGCTCCCGATCAGCCCGACCCGTTTCTTCTGGTCGGCCAGTTCCGCGGCAAAACCGGCCGCTTTCGTCAGCGAAGCCGCGGCGAGTCCGAGGCCGCCTGTCTCGATGAACTGTCTCCGGTCCATTGCTTTCTCCTTCCTGCTATCATCCAATGCTCAAACCCCACAATTGACAAGAACGCCTTGTATATCGTCAAACTCCTTGTTGCCCACTCTGAGCTAATCCCCACCCTTGTCTCGGATTGAACTCGAGAAGCTCGTTTGCTTCCTCCGAGTCAGTGAAGCGGGCGGCGGCGCCGTCCCAGGTCAGTTTAATACCGGGTAGACGCGTGGCAATGATGCCCAACAGGGCCAGCTCGGTTAGCGGCCCACCGTAGTCGAAGTTTGAGCCCGCCGGCCGGCCCTGTTTCACGGCCTCGACCCAATCTTCATGATGTCCTGCGACGCGCGGGATCGTCGGTTCAGGCCGCTGGTACGCGAGCATCTTTTCCTCAGGCATGATACGAACGCCTCGTGCACCGTGCGAGCTGTAGCGGATCGCGCCTTCCGTACCGAGTACAAGTCCACACGTGTTGCGAGGAAACTCAGACCAGTCGAAGTCGTCGAGCGCCGGTGGGGCGAGCGAGCCGTCATACCAGTGCAGGCTAACCGGCCCGCGATCGTCCCGGGCCGCGAATTCGTAGGTCACGTGCGTCCCGTGCGGGAAAGTCAGCGCATGTTTCGCGAGGTCATACCGATCAACCTTCGCCATAACTGATGTCGGCGTCCCCAAATCGAGCGCCCAAAAGACCGGGTCAACCACATGGCATGTCCAGTCACCGATCACGCCCGTACCGAATGGCATCCAGCCCCGCCAACTGCCAGGCAAGAAGTTCGGATGATAGGCCCGCTCGGCGGCGGGCCCGAGCCACAGGTCCCAGTCGAGCCTTTCGGGGACGGGCGGCCGCTCGTCCAGGCTCGCAAGTTCGTCGATGCGGGAATAGTCGCTGGGCCGCAACGCGTGGATGGTGTGGACGTCGCCGATCGCCTCGTCCCAGATCCATTCACAAAACAGACGAATGTGCTCGAAGCTATGGCCTTGGTTGCCTAACTGCGTGATCACGCCGTTCTCGGCAGCCGTTCGGCGCAGAGCGCGGACCTCGGCAATCGAATGTGCCAGCGGCTTTTCGCAGTAGACATGCTTTCCACGGCAGATCGCGTCCATCGCGGCAACCGCGTGTGTATGGTCGGGGGTCGACACTACCACGCCGTCCACGTCGTTCTCCACAGCGTCGAGCATCTTGCGGTAGTCGACGAATCGTTTTGCCCGTGAGAACTGAGCGAATGACTCCTGGGCTCTTTCCGCGTCGACGTCGCAGAGCGCCACCACTTCGTGCCCCAGCCCGGCAAGCCCTCTAAGATTGTGCCGACCACGTCCGCCGGCGCCGATGAACGCGAGACGCAGCTTCTCGCCGGGTGTAAGCTGCCCGCTGCCAGCCACGGTATGACGAGGTAGGAATGCCGCCGCTGCGGCGATCGACGAAACGCTGCTCAGAAAGCAACGACGCGTAACTTGATCGTGGCTTGTCTTGATCACATTCTGCTCCATGTTGTAAGTGGTTGCTGAAAGAGGTCTGTTTGCTTCAGCTCCGGACGTCCCGGCGACGAATCCAGCTCGCAAGAACGAGCGTCGAGTCACACGAAGTTAATGCTTCGGTAGAAGAAGAACGCGTAGTTGGCGGAGTCCCGGATGGTGACGTCCTTGAGCGTCACATTCTCGCAGTCCGATAAGAGCACGGTGTGCGGACCGCGCATTCCGGCTTCGCCTTTCGGATCGAAGACCTGGTTGCCATCGATCGTTCCTTCGCCTGTAATGGCGATGTTGCGGAGCCCCTCGCCGATGATCAGGGCGCGGTTCCAACGGCCCTTTCCCCAGTCGCCCGATTCAAAACCGAGATATGCGTCTAGATCGTCGACGCCCACCAGCCTAGCCTCCTCCGCCAAGTGAAGTTCGACGTTGCTGCGCAGTCTAATTGCGCCCATAAGGTACTTCCCGGCGGGGACAACCACGCGCCCGCCGCCCGCTTTCGCACAGGCGTTGATTGCCGTTTGCAGGGCTTTGGTGTCGTTGGCGATGCCGTCTCCTTGGGCGCCCAGCTCCGTCACGACAAAAGCCCTCCCGGCGTCCGGTGAGAATGTCTCCTGGCCCTGGGCCGGGTGAACGAGAAACGAGATCAGAATGCTTGCACAGCAAAGGATAAGTCTGGTCATAGGGAATCCAATCGGTGTTGAGGACTGAGGCGTGTTTGAAAAAGACGGAACCAGGCGGAGAATTTCTCATCGCCCTAATCCGGCCGAACTCCGAACCACAGCTTTCGACCGGGCTGGAACGGCATTCGGAGTTCGAAGTTCTCGAAAGCCATGCCGCCCGGAATGCGGGAGTCGCTCATCCAATATGTCTTGCGCCCGTTCACCGCAACGCGAGGATCGGCATCCGCCTCGGTACGCCAGAAGTGAATCGCTCTCTTACCAACGTACCGCCAGTGCGGCGCGACGTTCGCGTCATACTCCTCGGCGGCGGGATCGGCCGCGTCGCTCGAGAGTTGAACATAGTAGCGTCCATCCGCCGTGCGCTCTAGGTCTTCGGCCGGCCAGGATCGCCATGAGTAGAAAGCCAGCTTGCCGGGCGACTCGTCGTTCCAGAGATCCAACGCCGAGATAACACAGTCGTTCTTCAAATGGATGCGCCGCAGCTGACCGTAGTTGCCCATCGTGGCGGAGATAGTACAGCTGGCAAGCGGCGTGCTTCTCGCGTCGATATGCGTGATCAATTCCAGTTCGAACGGGGTGTCTTTGTGGAATCGGCACTCGATCACCGGGCACGCGCCGTTGCGAAACGGCTCGGTGTGAATATATATGCGCAGCGTCTGGCTATTGTCGATTAGATCTCCCGCAACCGGCGATTCGGGCTGAATGCCTTGCTCAAGGTCGTCGCTTGCCCAGAAGGTGAGGCCCCGCTCGCCCGGCCGCTCGCGACTCATTTCCAGTTCCGACTGCCCGCGTCCCTTCTCTCCAACCACGGAGGGCTCGATCGATAAGAAGTTGACGACGCGCGGAAACACCTGGCCCAAGTACGGCGCGTAGATACGGATGAGACCTCTTGGACCGCGTGTGGGGGCAAGGCCGATTCGCAGCCCACTGCGATGTCCCCACACGGGCATGTCGGGAGCGATTCCGTTGCTTGGCCAGACGAAATGTCCGTGCGACATATCCTCCGCAAAAACTGGCGGTACGATTATACAAAGCGCAAAGACGGTGGCTGAAATGCGTGAGTTCATGTGACCCTACCTTCCCCGTGATCCGCGACGTGACGAATCCGTCGTGACCCTCGGCGTCGGGGAAACGCCAGGGATTCCCGCCGGAGACCAGCCACGCTGACCGAAACCGTCACGCTCTCGTGCGAGCGATTGAGTTCGGAGATGAACTCCGACATGGGACCGCCGACGAATTACCTTCCTTTCGGGCCCTCAACGGCGAACCGCATTTTGCGTTCGTCCCGTTGCAACGTGGCCGAGAAGCTGTTCAACTCGACGTTGGCTTCTGTGTGAAAGCGAGCCTTCATGGTAAACGCCTCGTCGTTGGAGGTCCACTCGTCGTTCAGTTCCACGCCGCGGTCGCCATCCAGGATAGCATACGTGCGTGCGTGCGGCTCTTTTCACCTTCCGGCCGATGACGGCGGTTAGGTCGCGCGCAAATCAACGCTGCCATACGCGAAGGCTTGGCAGATATCGATGCTGGGCTTCAAGTTTCGCACACCTGCCTCGAAATGTTGATCGAACTTGAGATACCGTTTGACGTATCGATAATCGTCGCGTAGACTCACCGAACAATACACAATGGTGCAACGTCACAGCCCAGTTCCGATCAAACCACCCTTTTCTGCTGGATGACACAAGATTTCGTACAGCCCCAATGATTCCTCGACCTGCAATGCTGGACACGATCGTCATCATCGGTATCGGGATATTCTGTTTCCCGGTGCTCCTATACCTTCTGCCATACCTCGAAGCATCCCGCAGTGAGGCTCGGCTCATGATTGCGCACAATGAAACACGCCGCCTCAGCCAATGCAGCGTCCACGAAGTCAGAAAGGATTCAGTTGAGACGCTTCCAGATCTCGATCCCTGGGGTCAGCCTTATCGTCTGGTCCTACTCGATACGCAACAGGTGCGCGTGATTTCGTCCGGTCCTAATGGGTCCTTTTCGCCAACTGGTTTTGATGCCGACGATATTTACTCGGACATGTCCGATCCCCCCTTCGACGCAATTGTCAAGCGAAAACAATGGCGGCTTGTGTTCGCCATGAGTGCATATATTGTCGTTTGCGCTTCTCTAGCCACGGCTTACCTATGGTGGCGCTAGCGTGCGTCAGAACTCGACCGGAATGTGACACCTGGCCCGCTATGCCAACCGGGTGGTGATCGCCAACGATCGGCTCATCAAGATCGAGCACGGCGAGGTGTTCTTCTCATACAAGGATTACCGGGATGACAATGGGTGGGAGACGTCGGGTGGCACTGGCTGAGTGAGCGATATATTCCTGACACGGAATGAAAGATTGAAAGGGTGTGCGATATCAGCCACGCATTAACGGCCTTGAGATCTAGCGAACGGAGCCAGTGTGGGGAGAGGGCCTGTACACAGTGACCGCGTCATGTCATCACGCGAGGGAAGTGGAAACCGTGCACTGGCTCCGCTCGCGTTTAGCGTTGTCAGAAATGGAAGCCTGTCCCGCGCTCGCTCAGCCAGTGCCACCCGACGCCTTTTCGCGGAAGGTCGAAAACCTCAGACTGCTCATCGTCAATTAGCACGTCCGGTAGATGCCTCGGTTCGTCCGCTAATTCGTTGGCCTTGGCGGTAGGTTGCTGTGTCTGTCTTTCGTCGGAAGGATGTGTCATTTTTCGCGCGCTCAGTCCAGTCACGATGGCCAGAAATCGCTTCGCAGTCGCGATGTTTGGGCAACGTAAAGACAAAGTAGTGGTTTCGCCTTCTTGCTGCCAATCCACGAAGCAGTCGGCCAAGCTTATCGCAGATTGACCGTGTGGTGTCAAGTTGAATTCGTTGGCGATGTAACTTGGTAACTTGTTCTGCGTTGAGGCCGCCACGTGCTCTTTGACAGCCAGATGCGTGAGGAACCGGTTGACATCGCCTTCGGCAAGTCCGCGGGGCTGCCGGTGCTGGTGGAACTCGATAGGCCGGCGAATTTAATGCACGTAGGCTTCTTCAGTGCGTCGGCTGTAATGGCGAACCCGGAGGACTCCGAGCAGATGATCGTAGAGCCGGGGCACGGCTTGTCCTGAAAATAGCCCCAACGGCTTTGTTCTCTAGCTTGCCGTCAACATGGTATCCCCTCAGACCGTCCAAACGGGCCTTTCTCGCTGTGATTTTAGCTGCACCGTGTGGGGGGCGGTCAAGTACTTGGCTGAGTCGAAAAAGACCGGACTCAACGTTCGTATGTGGCGCGGACCGACCCGCCCTGCATCTCGCTCGTCATCTCACCCCCCGCACCTTTCCATGAACCATTTCTTCTTTCATGGAAACCCGCTAGAATCCGCCTCAAATCGGCCGCTTTAAGCCCAGAAACAGGATCCTATTGCCAATCGCGAGCCAGGCTTCCTGAGGGGTTCCACAAGTCCATTTGTCAGACGCTTGGGAATGAGGTGTCACGTCAATCGCCAAAACAATGGAAGGTTGTAACCGTTCACGAGCAAAAGACTAATGTCCGCGGACGTTCGCACGTCCGTTGCACATATTGAGGAAAGGCTTTTCGAGGCGCAAATGCCACGGGCTTGTCCCGTGGTCCGTTACGTTCCACGCTACCGACGGGCAGGCGTGGTGTGTCTGGCCGGTTTGTAGCGGCGAGCGTGAACCACCACGGGACAAGCCCGGGGCATCAATGGGGGCCTTGCGTGTCCAGGTCATGTAGCGGCACCCGTGAACGGCTACGGAAGGTTTTTGGCCGCAATGTCAAGGTCGTGGATGGCTCGATGGTTTCGATGCCGGAGACGGAGGATAACTGCGAAGAGTTCCCATTACAGGATCCAGATCGTGCCGGCCTTAGTTTTCCGCTGGCTCGCATCTTAGTTGTGTTTTCACTGTCTGTTGGCACGGTGTTGGAAGCAGCGATTTCTCCTTATCGAGGGAAAAAGACAGGTCAGTATGCTTTGCTTCGCATCCGACAACTGGCCTTGGACATAAATCCTTAACAATCGTCGCCCGACCCAAACTAGCAAAGCAGCCGGCAAACATCGCTAGGAAAACCGATAACTCTCGACCAATGCTCTTGAGTTCTCGGAACGTCATTTTGGCGATCCTCCGTGATTTCGCTGTCAAACGTTAATACACGGAGGATCGCTGTTTTCTACTCTCGATGGCAGATCAATTTTCGTCTAGACTTACGATAAAAAGTGGCGCTGTCCAATTAGGGTTGCTATATGAAAATGCCAAACCTGTTCCCTGCGGCTTTTCTCGTGGTCGTCACTCCTTTGGCGGTTTTGGGCGAATCGCAAACGACGACGATGGCGGGGGATAACGACATCTTGGACCCCATAACAAAACCGTGCGGGTGTGGTATCAGCCATGGATTTTTGGAGGCGCAAGCCAGGTTTTGTCACGGGCTGTTAAATGTGGAATCAGCTCGCAACGGTCCGGAGAAGCTTCTCGGCACGGCCACGGGCAAAACGGCCGAGTCTGTCAGCGATTTCGTCGCCTTTCGAGTCGACGACCGGGAAATCGAGAGCAGTGGGCAAGGGTCGGGCGGCGGAGACCAAAGAGCGGCCGGAGACTGTGGAAAATGGGCGGCAGCGTTGGGCCTCGAGACAGTGCCTGACATCGGGGTGGAGACCTGGATGGGTCATCTGCCGCATCTGCCGTGTTTTTTGCCCGGCCAGTATCGAGGCGACGGTCACGGGCCGCCGGTGCGGGTGATCTGGCCGGCACCGGCCGACAACGCGAGAGTGCGCGAGCCACGCGAGTACACCGTGACCGGAACCGTCCCCGGCACCGCGCTGCGTCCGCAAGCCAAAGTCACGGTGCGGAAGTCGAACGCCACGCTGGCAGCCCCCCAAACCATGGGCGGCGAAGACCTGGCCTCGGCCTCAGGCCTGGTGCTGGCCAATCGCACGAACGCGACACTCGGGCCACAACTCGAGCTAGAACCCTTTGCGTTGGGCGATGTGGTCCTCGACCGCGATGTTCGTGGCCGGAAGACGCCCTTTATGGAGAATCGCGACAAGTTCGTGGAAGGGCTTGCGGCCACGTCCGCCGATCGGTTCCTCTACATGTTTCGCGACGCGTTCGGGCAGCCGCAACCAGACGGCGCCGAGCCGCTCGGTGTATGGGACAGTCGCACGTGCCGGCTGCGCGGCCATGCGACAGGTCATTACCTGACCGCCCTGGCACAGGCCTGCGCCGGGGCGGCCAATGCAAAACCGACCCGGCGCGTGCTCCGTGAAAAGCTTGCGTATTGCATCGACACGCTCTACGACCTGTCCCGGAAAACGGGACGCCCGGTGGAGAAAGGGGAACCGTTCGTGGCCGACCCGAGATCGGTACCGCCCGGGCCCGGCCGAGACGGCTATGATTCCGACCTGAGCGAGGAGGGGATCCGGACCGATTACTGGAATTGGGGCGAAGGATTCATTAGTGCCTATCCTCCGGACCAATTCATCATGCTCGAGAAAGGGGCGACCTACGGGCAAGGCAACGACCAGGTATGGGCCCCGTACTACACGCTGGACAAAATCCTCAAGGGCTTGCTCGACTGCTATGAACTGACCGGCAACGAAAAAGCGTTGGCCGTCGCTCGCGGCATGGGGCTCTGGGTCCATCGGCGGCTGAAACGCATCCCACAAGCCACGCTCACGGACATGTGGAACCGGTACATCGCCGGCGAATATGGCGGCATGAACGCCGACATGGCCCGGCTGCACGCGATAACCGGTGACCAGCGGTTCCTCGAAACGGCCCGCATGTTCGACAACGTGGCATTCTTCTACGGCGGCGCCAATCACCCCCACGGCCTGGCTCGCAACGTGGACACGATTCGCGGCCGGCACGCGAACCAGCATATCCCCCAGATCATCGGGGCCCTGCGCGTTTATGGCCGGACGGGCGAGCCGGATTACTACCGGATCGCCGAAAACTTTTGGAACCTGTCGCGTCACGGCTACGCATACAGCATCGGCGGTGTGGCCGGCGCCCGCGATCCCGAAAACCCCGAATGCTATACCGCCGAACCCGACCACTTGTGCGCCAAGGGCTTCTCGGAAGACGGCCAGAACGAAACCTGCGCCACCTACAACATGCTGCGACTCACCCGCGAACTGTTCATGTACCATCCGCACGGACGGTACATGGACTACTATGAGCAAGCGCTCTACAACCACATTCTGGCGTCCGTGGCCCGAGATGATGCGGGCAATACGTACCATGTGCCGCTGAATCCCGGCGCGCGGAAAAACTTCAGCAACGCCGACATGACAGGCTTCACCTGCTGCAACGGCACGGCGATGGACAGCAATACGAAGCTGCAGGATTCCATCTACTTCCGCAGCCGGGACAACTCGGCGCTGTACGTGAATCTCTACATCCCGTCCACGCTGACGTGGCGGGAGCGGGACGTGCGGCTGCGACAGAGCACGCGGTACCCTTATGGGGAAACGACCCGCTTGACCATCAAAGGCGCAGGTCGGTTCGTGCTGCACTTGCGCATTCCCGGATGGTTGCGGCGGGACTACCGCGTTATTGTCAACGGAGAACAACGGGCGGCCCACGCGGAGCCGGGAAGCTATCTTTCATTGCAGCGGAACTGGGCGGACGGTGACATTATAGAACTGCACATGCCCTTCGATTTCCATCTCCAACGGGTCATGGATTGTCCAGATCTAGCCAGCCTCTTCCACGGCCCAGTCCTGCTCGCTGTTGAGGAAACCACTGCCCTTGCCGATTGGCGGCGTGTGACCCTGGACGCGCTCAACCCCGGGGCCTCGATCGCAGGCGATCCCAGTTTGCTCCGCTTTCAAGCCAACGGCTTGAACTGGAAACCATTCTTCGACTTTAATACCGAACGACATTCCGTTTACGTGCGGGTCGAGCCACCGTAGAACCTCCCGACTACCTCATCTTTACCGAGTGCCGATGGCTACGTCCTCGCCCCTCAGAGTTTGTGCGTCTTCGTTTGGCCCGCGCAAAAACAGGATAAAAGACAGTCAGCGTCCAACAATCACTTTTTTATCGGCCCAGACTGTACTTCTCGGGCTCTCTCTTGGACTCCTCAACTCCATGGGGCCTGCTTCAGGGCCTGCTCCTTCTGCTTCAGGCGGAAAAGCTCTCGGGCGTTGCCATGCATAATCGGATCGATCAGTTCCATCGCATCGCTCAAGCTAAACCATCCTTCCTCAACGAGTTCGGTTAGCGCTTGAGTGATTCCCTGCCTGGCCATGATGGCGTGTCCCACGACGTTTTCGACACACACATAGTCAGCGCCAAATGTCAGCACTTTGTTGGCGGGAGCGGTGACGAGATACTTCTTGAGAAAATCCTTGGAGGCAATCGGATTACAGATCCAGGCCCAACACATGTCAATATAGGCGTTGGTATAATGCTTAGCGAGAGCGATCAGCTCCTCGTAGTAAGGATAGCAAATATGCATGAAAACAAACGCTGTATCCGGGGAATTCCGGCACAGGTCGCAAGCGGATCCAGGATTACTCATTAGGCGGGATAGCGGCATCTTGTTCTCGCCCGCGTGGTATCCCGTGTGTATCTTGACAGGAAGACTGTGTTCGGTGGCCTTTTTGACGACATACCAGAACAAGTGATCTTCGAGTGCCTTTTTCTCTTCGCTTGTCACTGGCTTGTTTTCCAGATTTTTCTCAAATGCATCCTCAACCTGCGTGGCCGGCACCCGCGGGTGGTCAATGCCGCGGAAGTAAGCGTGCTGAGACTTGGCGGCCACGGCAAAACGTTCGTATTTTCTGAACCACCAATCGATGACCTTATGCCAATCTGCAAGCGATTTGACGTCAATCCCTGTCGGTCCAGAGTATGCCTCGGGAGACCATCCTTTTGCCTCAGGAAACACCTCATGAAGTATCATTCCGATCACATTCATATCCTGCATGAGCAGCAGGGGCTGATCCGACTTGCAAAAGGGCCCAGCAAACGAGTTTACTTGACACGATTCAATGCGGGCCTCATCGCACAAAATCCGTTTGTAAAACCCCGGAGAGACAGTCTTCTTGTAGCCCTCTTGAATCGCTTCGATTGTGTCCGCCGATAAGTCGGTAACGCCGTACAGCTCTTTCAGTGACAAACGGAGAGCTTGCCCATACCCGGTATTTTTGACGGCGGGCCAGTATGGTGCGATGATCGACCACTTTTTTGCGGGATCAACATTCGTTGAAAAAAGGTCATGCTTATACCAAGGTAAGTTCTTGGGCAGGGGTAGGCCAGAAGTAAGAAGGTCGGAAAACAGGTATCCTGCGACCAATTGACTCCAGTCATGACACTGAATGAATGGCATCGCATCGGGATTAAGTCGCAACTCCTCTTCGACGAGGTGTTCGTGGGTGTCAACAAAGCTCGTTTTCCACACCTTGTCTTCGATCTGCTCACGCACCTCGCTCGCCGGTAGTTGAGCGGATTGATCCTTCGACGCAGCGGATTTCCCGCCAGTTTGGGCACCCAGGAATGCTGCCGCTCCCAAAGCCCCCATGCTCTTCATGCTGGCACGGCGCGATAACCCGTTTTTGTCTTTCATTTCTAATCCCCTAACTCAAAACTAATATGCTGTTTATCATTCAGACGCGATAGATGTCTTTGTCATGGATGCTGATTCAATAAGAAAGGGCATCCAGCCAGCGAAGACATACGAGTAACCTCGGCGGCGAACTATCATGTTTACCTGACGGGGTAGCTCGAAAGTTACGTGTTCTCTCTTAACGGCTCTAAATGCCCTCTTCTCCACCCACCCGCTGACGTTCAATCAACCCCATCCCGGCATCACTTCGCGACACGATGGTAGACGCCGGGAGGCAACGCCTTTTCAGGATCGTGGTACTGATGCGTGTTTCCATCTTTGGAAATCTTTAGTACACTATGGATAGCCTGTTTTGTGCCACCAGGGCGGTTCAGCGTCACCTCGCATTGCCAGTTTCCGTGGTGCTTATAGCGAATTTCTTCCCAGACCGTACCATCGGAGAGGACACAGAGAATCTGAATCTGCCGGGTGACCGGGTTCCAGACGGTCAGCCATTTTCCAGCTCCTTTGCCTGCATAGAAATCTCCAGAGAGTCCCTGGCCGTCAGCGGTCGGCGTGTTCGTAGCATGCGAGACGGTCTTCTTTTCAAGGCTTCCAAAATCGACCCACTCGGCGATTTTCTCATCTACGTTGTACCAACGTCCTTCCATCGCAGCGCAGTATTCGTCAAACTCCTCCTTGGTCGCAGTCTTTTCCGCGGACGGAACCACATTTTCAACACGATCGAGCACATGCGTCCGGTCCGGTCGCTTTTTCCCATTCCTTCTCACATTGTGGAGGATCAGCCGATATCGGTTGTTATTTTCTTTCTCGAATCTCCACTGTGAGGATCCACGCTCTTGCGTATCGAAATAATATTCAGTGGATTCACCGACTAGCCGACCGTCCTTGACAGAGAAAGTTACATCAAACCGTCCACGGTCCGTGATGCTGGATTGCTTCCACTTTCCCATGTGATCGTCCCATTCGATCACGGCGTGCATGTCCGCGGCTACTAGGACGTACCTGTCCTGAGGCATCTTCTTGAACATCAGACGAGCAGGACCACCATTGGTTTCCCACGTTCCGCTTGCGTAATTCCAGAATCGCTGAAAGCGTTCCTTCGCGTTCATCCGCTTTCTTTTCCCTCGATTCTTAGTCGTACCGGTAGCGCCATCATCCGTTTTAATGCGGACGCCACGTAGCTTTAGCTCACCGATTCCCTGGTCAGCCAACCCAGTGGTTCGGACGACGAACTCGTCATGTCCCTTGCGTCGGATTTCAATCGTTGCCTCGTATTTCTTTCCGTCAATGCTCACGGAGTAGGAACCTTTCTGGACGCTCGGTTCAATGAGTTTCGTGCGGCCTATTTCGATGTCTCCGCCTGTGAACACTGACAAGAGAACGAACTCTTCTTCCATTGCATCCCAGCCATACAAATCGGAACAACGAAAATCCTCGCCGGCCAATGAAGCCCGATAATCTCCAATGAGGCATTGTTTCCCGGGAGCCCATTTGAGGGACCAGATACCTTCAAGTTGTCCTTTCGACGCCCGTCCCGACATTTTCCAATGCCCGACCATGTGGTCGAGCTCTCGCACCACCTTTTTCGGCAGCGCCTGCGACGTATTTACGCGCACGGCTTTGATATGAGAATCTTGCATGCGGACGCCATCTTGGACGCAATTGGTCCAGGTGGCTGCCCAGGAATCCTTTTTATCGCCGAACTTTATTGTACAAACGGACGTGTATTTCGTTCCGTCAGGGGCAATACTGGTTTCGCGGCTGATTGTCGCATTTTTCTCTCTGTCGTAATTCCCCGCTCGACGGAACACGGCTCCGTTTGAGAGCATGCCGTTCAGTACTTCCTGGCGTGTTTCAGGGTCCCAACGAATCATCAGCTCGTAAGTTATGGGAGGCGATGGTTCGGCATGCCACATACCTTCCACGCGCACGTAGTTCTTGTGAGGGCCCCACGTGTTGGTTTCGGATCCGTGGACCCGCTGACCGCGTTCATCTTTGCCAACATACTGCCAGTGCCCGATTATCTGCTGCAGATGCTTCAGATGCTGGTAGTTTGGTCCGGGTTCCGATGCCAATATCGTACTCGGCAGAAAAATGACCAGAATCAGGCCCGAGTAGCGCATCGTGTTTATCGTTCAGCCCTTTCAAGTGATGGTTGTACTTCGGAAGATTTGAACCCACACACATACATATGCGAAATCTGTTACCCTGCTGTCTCGCGATGTTCGAAAAAGACTGAAAATTCTGCGGTTTGCCCGAAACGTGGACCTTCCTTTCCACGGACCATGCGTCTGAATCGTAAACGTAAACCCATTATTCGAAAGCGGTTGTGTCTGTTAGTCGTACGTCACGATGTCCACGTGGGCTCACTTTTTGGAAATAATCGGCTGTGCCCGGACGTGACCACCGCATGCGGAGACGTGAGCGGAATGAATGGAGATAGGCAACGCCTGCAGAAGACCGGGCATCGTGGGTAGACACCTTGGCGGTTCACGTATAATGAAGTGCGGAGACCGCGCCGCAGCCGCTTCACACTGACGCCGACGCCGTCAGTTTGTCGCGGCACGTGGATTTTATGTAGGAAGAGTGTTTCGGGCCGCAGACAGATAACTCAGCAAAACCGGCTCGGTTAACGCCGGTTGTCGAGTGGCCCAACGAACTGCATGCCCGTGATGCGTCAGGACTTTCGCATTGGTCTTGCGGTTTTTACCAGACCGTCAAACAGCACGTGCACTGGCGGGTGGCCAAGCGGAACAAACGGCTGGTTGGTAGTTCATCTGTTTCCACGAGAGTCGACCCAATGGAGGAAAAAATCATGGCAATGAACAGAAACATCCTGCGAACGATCACCACTATCGTTACCGTGGCGTTCATCTTTTTGACCGCTGGGCGGGGGCCCGTGGAAAAGAAAGCGTTCGCCGCGGAAACGCAGTTGCCGTTACACGGTCTGCGTGTGGCCATTGTAACTGGCGAAGGGTTTCAAGATCAGGAGGCCCTCATGCCCCTGGCGTTCCTCAAGAACCGGGGAGCGGAGGTTACCGTGGTCGGACCGAAACTCGCGAAAGTGAAAGCGTACAACAGCGACATCCACCTGATCATTGAGGAAGCGGTCGAGGACGTCTCCGCGGCGGATTTCGACGCTCTGGTCCTGCCGGGCGGAAAAGCACCCGCCAAGATACGCCAAAACAAGGACATCGTGTCTCTCGTGCGGAAAATATTTGAGGCCGGAAAACCGGTGGCTGCCATCTGCCATGGTCCGCAAGTGCTCGTGAAGGCTGGCGTAATCGACGGCCGAAAAATGACCTGCTACGCGGGCATGGCTGACGAACTTCGTGCCGGCGGTGCCAACTATAAGGATGAGGCTGTAGTCCGTGACGGGAACCTTGTGACCTCGCGGGTTCCGACGGACATTCCCGCCTGGCTGGGGACGATGGAAAAGCTATTCGCCAAGGCCCAAATGGCAAAGTGACTGGATGCTTCTGCCATGAACGCGGTGCGTAACAGCGTTCCTGGGTTTACAAGCGGACAGAAAACCTCTCACGATCGCCCGCGGACTTTTGTACTCTGAACGGTTTAGCAAGTGTTTCCGGGGTTGTCTGTCCGCTTTTTAAATTGTTCTGTCTGCTTGCTGATTGGATGATTCTGGAATGCTGCTTCTGTAACTTCGGATATTGCCTCAATGTCCGAAGGCGTTTCTCCCCTGATGATCATTTCACACGTCCTGCTTTCTGGATTCCTACATACAGTTCTTATGGCTGGGGCGAAAGCTCGAGCGCGTTCTCGCAATAGCTTACGACAGTTGTGGTCGTCTCACAGCGAGCCACCAGTTCAAGGTCATTCCACGCGGACTGTCTCCGTCGGCCTCTTCGCCCTCTTTACCAAAAGAAATTCCTTGGTGGGAGTTCCCCTTTCACCATCTTATCCGCATCCTTGACCGCTCGCTTGCATCTCCAATGCTCTCCGACGGGACACGATCCTCGTAGCGTTGCACGGGCTGCAATCGCATCATCACGATGGATTGCAAATGCCGCTTGAAGCAATTGAAGCAACGCCTCGCTGCGGGATGACATCGGCTGGACGGTTTTGGCCAGGTTGAGTGCTTCTTTCAGCGACTTTCTGGCTCTCGCGACACATTCACGTTCAGCCAGCGCCGCAATCTCCCAAGCGCGAACAGCCGACCTCTTGTAATCATCGTCCCCCTGGGATGCAGCTTTTGCAGCTTGCGCTGCTATCGGGATCGGATCTTCGTTCGTGTACCGGGCACACCATGACAAAGCCTGTGCACGAAACCACGGCTCACTCACCCGCCGGGCCTTCTCCAAGGCCTTGCGCGGATTAGCCTTGACGAGTGCGATTGCTTGATCGCGTTGTAATGTAGCACTCATGCTTCAGGGGCAAACGTCTCGAAAATGATGTGATGTGTGTCTCGTACGATGTCCTTTCCTAGCTTACCTCATTCGCTACCGCGAAGGGCACTGCGTTGGGCTGCTAAAAGGCAGGCAATTAGCGGCGACCGATGGCAAGTCCGTAAGCGGACTTTGTGTTCCGTGTTAAACGAATATCATTAGTGAGCTAGTCTATACCAATCGCGGGTGATTTTGTCCGCCGCGGGTCCGACCAACGGAAGGACGGGTTGCGGCGGGCAGTTCACCATCCGGACAAGTTCAACCGCCTGAAATATACCCGGCTTCAACACACCTGCCATCCACGCTGCCGCTTCCTGGCCACGTGCCCAGGAACAGGTTTTTGGCCTTCCAAAGCGCAATGCTTGCCCCCTTGTTCTGTTTCGAGGATAAACGGCAACCAGTTACGACTGGACAATCCTCCGGAACAACATCCGGGCCATACAGCATATCAGCGTCAGTCGGACGTGTCGGGACGACCATCCGGGAGACAAGCATCGCGAGTCAACAAGAGGATATTCTATCATTCTGAAGGTCCGGGTGATAGAATCGTAGCATTTCCCTCGAGCGGCGGACTGCAGAGCAAGCTGTCATGACACGAGCCCGTGGCCCCCTGACAAAAAGTCTCCGGCAGATCGGTTCCAGACCGTTTGGCCCGGCCCGGGCTTCCCGTAGGGATATCTGGAAGCAGCCCAGTGTCTGGTCGCTCGCTAACTAGCTCGCAATCCACGAACTCACGACGCAGCGTGCGTTTATAGAGGGATATGGACATGGATAGCAGCACTAATTGTCCCGATGAATCAGTCATCAAAGCGATACTGGCTGGGCAACTGGAGGCTGGAGAAGAAGCCGAATTGGCCGTGAGCCGAGATCAGACATGCTGATTTTTGCCCTCATTGTCGCCGTGGGTTTGCGAGCTTGGTCACGCATTTGCAGAGCGTGATGGCCGCCGGAAGACGAGATGTCAGGGAAGGAGGCGGGAAAATGGGGGGGCAGGGGGCTAGAGGATGGACCGGGAGGGCATGGGTGAGGCAGTACGCGCGATGAGAACCACGAACAGCGCGCACGGCGATGCGGGACTGACGTCCCAGTCAACAAAAT
>JBNJEM010000036.1:0-24641 GCA_051745935.1 Planctomycetota bacterium | reverse complement strand
CGCCTCCTGCTCGAAAACCTGATCCCGGTCCTCCTCGGGCATGATCTGGCCGATGCTGGCAAGTTCGAGCCCCAGCACTTTCAGCGTGTTGAAACGAGGGAGGCCGCCGAACTCGGTTGCGGTTCCGGCCAAGTTCATCCCCGCGATTGCGCCCTGGGCCCGTGACACGGTCCAGAGACCGTGGATCACGCCTTCGTGCTCGGCCACGTCCCCGGCAGCCAAGACGTCGGGATGGGACGCCCGCAGGTAGTTGTCGACGACCACGCCCCGATTCACGCTCAGCCCTGATTCTTGCGCCAGCGAGCTGTTGGGCCGCACGCCCGTGGCAATGACCACCAGCTCGGCGGGGATGTCACGGCCGTCCTCCAGCCGCACGCCGCGGACCGCCGTGTCCCCCACGATCTCCTGGGTGGAGGCTTCCCGCAGCAGTTTAATCCCGAGCCGATTCACATAACCGCTCAGAATCTCCCCCGCCTTTGGATTCAACTGCCGGGGCATGAGCCACTGGTGACGCTCCAACAGCGTCACGTCCACGCCTCGCCGGGCCAGTGCTCCCGCCGTTTCCAAGCCCAAAATGCCGCCCCCGATACACACACACCGGGCACCAGCCCGGCATGCCTCGAGGATGGAGTCCGCATCATGGACGGTTCGCACACTGGTCACCCCGTTGCAATCCGCCCCGGGAATGGACGGCACATACGGATGGGCTCCCGCCGCCAGCAGCAGCTTGTCATACGGGACCCGATCCCCGTCGCTGAGTTCGACAACGTGATCGTCCAAATCGATTCGAGCGGCCTCTTTTCCCAACAGCAGCTCAATGTTTTGCTCCTCATACCACGAGGCCGGATGCATGGGGAGTTCGTCTCGCTCGACCTCGCCCGCCAGATAACGGGTGAGATTCAGACGGTAGTAGGGATGCTCCGTTTCCTTGGAAATCACGATGATCTCCGTCCGTGGAGCGGCGCGGCGCAGCGACTCGGCCGCAGCGATTCCCGCCGCCCCAGCGCCAATGATAGCCACGCGTTCCGCCTTCTCGGCTTCCGGCACGTCCGCAGCCCCTTGCTCGAGCACCTCGAACGCCTCTCGAGGCGCGTCGCACACCGGACACCGCTCTGGAGGTTCCGGGCCACGGTGAACATAGCCGCATACTCTACATCGCCATGCCGTATTTGGTTCGGGCATTATCCACCCCTATCCCACGGTTTTATATCGGTCGCGGATGACTTTCTCCGCCGCGAGTCCGACCAACGGGAGGACGGCTTGCGTCGAGCAGCTTTCCATCCGGAAAAATCCAACCGCCTGAAATATACAGCCCGTAACAAAACCTGGCTTCCGCTTCCTGAAATCCCTGGGTAATACCAGACCTGCACGGTCTTGTTATGGGGTCTTGATTATCGTCGCTGGCTCTCAAACTTGGATACAGCCGGCATATTATCCTGGTGCCCCTGTCATCGTGCAAGAGCCGCCAGCCCGCTTAGCACGCGAAACAGGCTGGCGACTTACTCTCCAGCATCGCCCTCCAGTCTCCCCCGCGCCACGGCCCGCCCCGGTGGACCGGTTCCTGGCCGCCAGCTAAAGTGTTGCGGAGAAACCAGATATGTTCAGGGAATTCAATTGTGGGGGGTCCGACTGTGGGGGTTCCGACCGCGGACGCGCCGCCGCTGCCACTGCACGTGCTCGTTGAGGAGGCTTGAGGATTCATGAATTCGCGAACGTTTCCTGAGCGCACTGGCAGGTGACAAGCCCGATCGCACGCCCGTTGCTCATGTCGCGGCGCTCACGACCGTGCAGCTTCGGCAAGCAACGGGCTGCTGGATGCCTCAAGTACACCACGACGCGGAACAGCAAGCCCGTTTATTGGCGGCCAATCACGAGGCGCTGGGATTCGACGCGGTCTCCTTCATCATCAACTATTTTGGGGAACCGGCCGCGCTGGGGATCGATATGGATTGGGGCGGGCCAGAGCGCGTTCCCGCCTTTCGATCCGCTCCCTGGCAACACGCCGAGGACGCGGTGGCGCCCGACGGCGGCACGATGCTGGGGAGCAGCTACAGGGCGGCAGGGCCGCCAACCACTGCGAGCTACCGCTTGCCTGGTGTTGGTCTGCTCCCGTTGGTCGCCATGTTGCCGAAAGCGTTGAACATTTCAGAAATGGTGGAAGGTGTTTGGCACGCTGACATCGACGCGAAAGGATACAGGCGCAGGGGAACACCTCTACATTGTGCCGCGGCACGTGGCCATGAGACTGCTATCGAGGTCCTTGTCGAGCACGGAGCGGACGTGATGGCGCCAGACTCACAGTGGCGCACGCCTCTGCATGACGCTGCGTCCGCTGACCGTGTTGATGCCATCACCACACTGCTTCGTCTCGGGGCGAACATCAATGCCGTGGGGAAGAATGATATGTCGACTCCACTGGAAGAAGCTGTTAATCTGGAACAGATCAATGCGACTCGCGTTCTTCTGGAACACGGCGCCCTTGCTGATCTTGACGCGCTGATCGACCAGAAAGAGCAAGATCTGGCGCACATTCCGCTCGCGCCAAGGGAAACCAAGGATAAGTATCGGGACCTGATCGCTCTGCTCAAGGAATACAAGAGGAAGCGGACTGCAGAGCGACCGGCAACATACCTACAATCTGAGTCGATCATCGACGTTCATTCCCGGCGAATTGATGGGTGGATACTTGGTGAATACCGTTGTGACGAACTTGGAAAACTACTGGAAAACCTACAGCGAGACAATTGCTCAAGGACGGTTTAGCAGAGTAACGGCCCTGGGTGACGGTGACAGCGCACGTGGAAGCAGCGTCAGGGAGTAGGGGAGGACATCCGGAGCGAGGTGACTCATTACTTAAAGGAAAAAGTAAACGGGCCTCTGGTCCCCGTCTACGGGGTCCAAGCGGGGAAGACGTGGCAAGCGATCGCCGCGCGGGCGTGCAGGAGGTGGCGTGGAGCGTCAATGGCCGAACTAGGTGACAGGCACCGGTCATGTGCGTGGTTTTCCCTGTCCGGGAGGCGAGACGGGTCCTGGTTGGTGTCAAGAGTCGTTTCAAAACATCCATGAGGCTCTCCGGTGTTGAGCTGAGTGGGCGCCGGGCGCGCGGGTAGGGTGGCACTTTCCTGAGCGAGCGCGGGACAGGCTTCCATTTCTGACAACGCTAAACGCGAGCGGAGCCAGTGCACGGTTTCCACTTCCCTCGCGTGGTGCCATGCCCCGGTCACGATGCACAGGCCCTCACCCCACACTGGCTCCGTTTGCTCAATCTCAAGGCAGTTAATACGTGACTGATGTCGCGCACCCTTTCATTCTTTCATCCCGTTTCAGGAATATATCGCTCACTCAGCCTGAAAGTGCCACTGGGTTCGGAGCGCTGACAATGGATTCTGTTGCATCTGGAAATCCAGTCCTCGCCGGAAGCGGGATTCGAGCGTGGCATCGCGAAGTTCAACAGCGGCTTGTTCGGGGCGTTCGACCAGCGGGTGGTCGCGGTCGTGGTGCCGGCCAATCTGCAAGCTGATTGACAAGCTGGCGGATGAGTGGCGGGAAGACGATTCGCTCCCGGTTCAAGTGGCACGGGCCCGGATCGAGGCGCTGCGGACGGCCGGTGACCCCGAGGGGCGGTTCCGTGCCAAGTGGCAGTTGGTACGCAGCTTGTATGACGCGGGGTATAATGCGGAAGAGGTCCGGGAGCTTTTCCGATTGATCGATTGGATGATGCATCTCCGGGCCGATCTGGAGCAGCGGTTTCGAGTGGACCTGGCGGCATTCGAGGAGCAAAGAGAGATGCCATACGTCACATCAATAGAACGACTGGCCAAAGACGAGGGCAGGGCTGAGGGAAAGGCCGAGGGGAAGGCCGAAGGAAAGGTGGAGGGCAGGATTACCCTGCTTTTGAGGCAATTGAGACGTGTATGTGGCGAGCTGCCGCAAGACGTCGAGACGCGGATTCGCGCGCTTTCGTATTCGGACATCGAGGCGTTGGGCGAGGCGCTGCTCGGCTTTCGCACGCTCGACGACCTGCGAACGTGGCTTGACGCCAACGGCTCTAAATCAACTGAGTGACGAGCCGAAAGGGGCGCGGACATCCGTTACATCCAAGCCCTCCTCCGCCATGCCAGTCTCTGTACCGCGCGAATCCATACGCATGTCTCCATCGGCAAGCTCTGCCAGGCGCACCAGCAGACCCACCCGGCGCGGCTGCCTCGCCATTCGGGTGGGCCCGAGGATCAGCCGGTGGCGGGCCCCGGCCAGCGACCGCCCCCGCGGCGACACACGCCCTGAAGACGACGTCGCCTCCCACCATTCCGGCGACGACAAGCTCTTCTGGACTATCACCACCTGAACCGTTCGCCGCCGCCGGCGGCGCTTTTCCCTTCGCAATCGAGGCCGAAATCCTTATAATCCCATGCGGATCCTTGACATGCAAAAACACTTGGCGGGAACCGACTACGTGGCAGGCACTGACACCGTCTTCGACCAACTCGGACGGACCACTGATCTCACCCACCGGCGGGCCGACACCGTCTTCGCGGACTACGACCTGGAGTGGGACGCCGCGGGTCGGATCACCGATCTGGATTTCGACTTCCTGGGTTCGTGAGTCTCCTAGCAGTGTAATTCGATATCCCATGGACCGTGGACTCATTCTCAACATACAACGATATTGCGTGCATGATGGACCGGGGATTCGTACCACGGTGTTTCTGAAGGGGTGCCCTCTCCGGTGCCGGTGGTGTCACAACCCGGAAAGCCAGCCGGAGACCTGTGAAATCCGCGTCCAACCCTCGCGATGTATCAGGTGTGGCGGCTGCCTGGAGGCGTGCCCCGTGCTGGGTGCCGGAGAAGCGGCTGGGGAAGAAGCCTCCGACGTTCCCACCGTGCCCGACGGCTGCTCGCGCTGCGGGGCCTGTCTGCGCGTGTGTCCCAGTGGCGCTCGGCAGCTGGTGGGGCAGGAGATGTCGGTTCAAGAGGTCGTGGCGGCGGTAGGCAAGGATCGAATGTTTCACGATCAGTCGGGTGGTGGGGTGACCATATCGGGCGGGGAGCCGCTCGCGCAGGCCCGATTCTTGTTGCAACTGTTGGAGACGTTGCGGGATCGGTCCATCCATGTCGCGCTCGACACGTCAGGGTTTGCGCCCTGGAATGTGATTCGTGACGTGGCCCCCTGGGTTGATTTGTTTCTGTATGATCTCAAGAGCGTTGATGATCGCGCCCATCGGGCGCGGACGGGGGTATCCAATGCGTCAATTCTCGCGAATCTGGAACGATTGGGTGAAATCCACGATAATATTTGGGTACGCGTGCCGTTGGTTCCGGGCTTCAATTTGGAGGAGTGGCAGTTGAAGGCGTCGGCTCGCTTCATTGCATCAATTTCAGGGGTGCGTCAGGTGAATTTACTGCCGTACCACCGGATGGGAAGCAACAAAGTCGAGTGGAGCCGGGATGGCGAGTCGAGTGGCATGGAAGGCTCGTCGCCCCCGGCGAGCGATCTTGCGCCGCGGCAAATCGAGCACGCGGCCCGTCTCTTTCGAGCAGAAGGTCTGTGCACCGTGATCGGCGGATAGTACACTGCGGTTGGCTAATCGGATATTGCGAACGTCGTGCCTGGTCACGGTTAAGAAGCCGTAACACAACCATTGAGATACAACCATGGAGAACCATGGAGATTTGGTGTCATCCGAGGAGTTTCGAAAGCGGAAGCCAAGTTTTATGTGTTTCAGGCGGTTGGATTTTTCCGGGTGGAAAGCTGCCCCACGCAAGCCGTCCTCCCGTTGGTCGGACTCGCGGCGGAGAAAGTCATCCGCGACCGGTATAACGGGCTGTAAAAGAGCGGAGCCGTTATACCCCACCCTGACATTAAGCCGTGACGAAGTAGTAGGCCTATTCAAACTCTTGGATTTTAAGCGGCGGCGATATTAGCGATGAACGAACGAACGGAGCGGTTGCGACAGGCGAGTCTTGACGCGGCACCGGTGATTTCCCCGGAACGCGCCTGCTTACTGACTGCGTTTTACCGTCAGAACGAGGGAACGTTGTCGGTCCCGATGCTCCGGGCCGGGGCGTTTTACGATCTCTGCCAGCACAAGACCATCTATCTGGGCGAGGAGGAATTGATTGTGGGGGAGCGGGGCCCGGCTCCGAAGATGGTGCCGACCTACCCTGAATTAACCTGTCATTCGCTGGACGACTTGAAGATTCTCGATTCCCGTCCCAAGACCAGCTATGCGTGCTCGGAGGCGTGCTACGCCGTCTATCGGGACGAAGTGATCCCGTATTGGCGGGGGCGGACGATGCGAGAGCGGATCTTGGGCGCCATGTCACCGGCTTGGACGGACGCCTATGAGGCGGGCATCTTCACGGAGTTCATGGAGCAGCGGGCGCCGGGCCACACGGTTTTGGACGACAAAATCTATTCCAAGGGGCTTCTCGATTTCAAACGGGACATCGCGGATGCCATCGCCCGGTTGGACTTCTTCACCGATCCTCAAGCATGGGCGAAGCGTGAGCAATTGCAGGCGATGAATGTTGCCTGCGACGCGTTGATCCTGTTTGCTCGGCGGCACGCGGATCTGGCGACGGCGCGGGCGGCCGAGGAGACCGACGCGAAACGCCGGACGGAGTTGGAAAAAATCGCGGACGTCTGCCGCCGCGTGCCGGCGTGCTGCCCCCGTGATTTCACGAAGCACTGCAATCCTATTGGTTTTGCCATCTGGCGGTGATTACCGAATTGAATGGCTGGGATGCGTTCAACCCGGGGCATCTGGATCAGCACCTCGACCCATTTTTCCAACGAGGCATGGCGGACGGGTCACTCTCCCGCGAGTCAGCCAAGGAACTGTTGGAGACGTTCTTTATTAAGTTCAATAACCATCCCGCGCCGCCGAAGGTCGGCGTGACGGCGGCGGAAAGCAGCACCTATACGGATTTTGCCAACATCAATATCGGTGGTCTGCTGGCGGATGGCTCGGATGGCTCGAACGACGTCTCTCATCTGTTGTTGGAGATCATTGACGAGATGCATTTGCTGCAGCCAAGCAGCAATGTACAGCTGTCGCGGAAAACCCCCGACGCGTTGCTCAAGCACGCGCTGCGCGTCATCCGAAACGGATACGGTTTTCCTTCCATTTTCAATGCCGATGCCGTGGTGCAAGAACAGATCCGGCAGGGCAAGACGCTGGAAGATGCTCGCGCCGGCGGCTGTAGCGGCTGTGTCGAAACCGGCGCCTTTGGCAAAGAAGCGTACATCCTGACCGGCTACTTCAATCTGCCGAAGGTTCTGGAGCTTGCGTTGCACAACGGCGTCGATCCCCGTACCGGAAAACAGTTGGGCCCGCCCACGGGCGAGATCGCCTCGTTGGACTCTTTCGATGGCTTGTTCGGTGCCTTCTCCCGGCAGTTGCGTCATTTCATCGACATCAAAATCCAAGGAAACCAAATCATCGAGCAAATGTATGCTCAACTCATGCCGGCTCCGTTTCTGTCCGTGATCACGGATGACTGCATCGCCGAGGGACGGGATTACAATGCTGGAGGGGCCCGCTACAACCACACCTTCATTCAATTCGTAGGGATTGGCAGCCTGACCGACAGCCTTTCCGCCCTGAAGCACCTCGTGTTTGATGACCCATACATGCCGCTGAGCCAATTCGCGCGGATTCTTGACCAGGATTTCGAAGGGCAGGAGGTATTTCGGCAACGCATCATCAATCGAACTCCTAAATATGGGAACGACGACGATTCCGCCGATCAGCTCATGGTGCGAGCCTTCAACCAGATTGTTCAACAGGTCGATGGCCGGCCCAACACCAAGGGAGGGTGCTATCAAGTTGAAATGCTGCCCACCACCTGCCACATCTATTTCGGGTCGGTCACCGGCGCGACGGCGGATGGCCGACACGCCGGCCATCCGTTGTCGGAAGGCATCTCGCCCGTGCAGGGCGCGGATCGCCACGGTCCCACGGCGGTGGTGAAGTCGGCTTCCAAAATGGATCATATCAAAACGGGGGGAACGCTGCTCAATATGAAGTTCACGCCCACTCTACTGCAAGCGGAAGCCGACCTGGACAAGCTGGCGCACCTCGTGCGCGGCTATTTCGGCCTGGACGGGCACCACGTGCAGTTTAACGTCGTGAACGCGGATACATTGCGGAAAGCCCAGCTTGAACCCGAAGCCCATCGCGATTTGATCGTCCGCGTCGCCGGCTACAGCGACTACTTTTGCGATCTCTCGGACCAGCTTCAAGAAGAGATCATACAACGTACCGAGCACGCCGGTTTTCATGCCGTTGTCGCCTCGCCGTAGCCCCCGCCAATTGTCTGCCCAACGCAACAAATAGGGCTATCGAGAATCCAGTGACAGTGCATTGACGGAATGACAGTGACGGAATGAACCCTCGTGGTCGGAACAACAATTGGAGGTTGATCATGAGCGTGCGATGGATGACGCGGCTCGGTTGTGGCGTGGTGATTGTCTTCGCGACGCTGTTTCCTGGCACGGTGGCCGCCCAGGGGGATCGTGAAAACAGGTTGTCATCCGGCGAAGCGACAATGAGATTGAATATACCGGTCGCGGATGATTTTCTCCGCCGCGAGTCCGACCAACGGGAGGACGGCTTGCGTCGGGCCGCTTTCCACCCGGAAAAATCCAACCCCCTGAAATATATCCCCTTCTGGACACTGGGCGGGAAACAGTATTGGACCGATGAATGGATCCACGGTTCCTGGCGGATCCAACGCAACGTGCTTTCCGACCACTACCGTCTGCTCGACCCAGGTAATATTCGACGGGCTTGGGGATCGTGGAATGCCTGCATGGCGCGTTGGAAGGCGTTGAAGCAGGAGGGGGACATCGAGGACTTGCAGGGGAACGTTGTCATCCTGTTGCATGGACTCGGGCGAAGTCGGGCATCCATGAAGCGGATGGCTCGATTCCTGAGGAGCCATGGCGATTTCACCGTGTTGAACTTTTCGTATGCGAGCACCCGCTCCACACTGGCGGAAGACGCCGAGAGCCTGGCGCGGGTGCTGAGTCACCTGGAGGACGTGGAGCGAATCAATTTCGTGGCTCATAGCATGGGAAACCTCGTGGTGCGTCATCTGCTGGGGGACCAATTGGCCGCGTCACACGGGCAGGGCATGGACCCACGACTGGCCCGCGTGGTCATGCTGGCCCCGCCCAACCACGGCGCGGCTTTGGCCAAGCGGTTCCAAAACAACCCTCTTTTCAAGCTGGTTTTCGGTAAAGGGGGCCGACAATTCACGCGGGATTGGGTAGAGTTGCAGGAGCGATTGGCTACGCCCTACTGCCAGTTTGGCATCATCGCCGGGGGGACGGACGATGGCGAGGGAGGCAATCCGTTGCTCGACGGAAACAACGATTTGATCGTCACGGTTGAGGAGACACGGCTGGCCGGCGCTCGGGATTTCGTGGTTGTCCCCAAAGGGCACACGTTCATCATGGACGATGATGCGGTGCAAGAATACACGCTTCGCTTTTTGAAACACGGCCATTTCATCTCGGAGGATCGCCGCCGACCGATTGAGAAATGACCGTGGCTCGGGACTCCGTCCTGGAAGCGGCAACCGGTTGAAACCAAACAACTTACGCTAGAATAGAGCTGGGACATCCGTCACGGCTCATACACACGCGATGACCGATTTTCCTGAAACCGGACGCTTGGCGGGTATCGACTACGGAACCGTTCGTATCGGCGTCGCGGTATCCGACCCGGGCCGGCGCGTGGCCAGTCCTTATGAGACCTATGCGCGACGAGGCGAAGAGTCCGATGCGGGTTATTTCCGGCAGCTGGTTTCCAAAGAGAATATCGTGGGTTTCGTCGTGGGGCTTCCGCTTCATGCCTCGGGGGAGGAAAGTGAAAAATCCCGCGAGGCGCGCGTCTTCTCTGATTGGCTTTCCACGGTGACGAAGATTCCGGTTCGCTTTCACGACGAGCGGTATACCACGCGCGAGGCGACGAATCTGCTGGGCGCGGCACGAATGTCCAAGAAGAAACGCAAACGGCGGCTGGACATGCTTGCCGCCCAATTGCTGTTGAGCGCTTATCTTGAATCCAGCCGGCACGATATCCCGCCCGGTCGCTTGGATGATTATACTGGTCGCGGATGACTTTCTCCGCCGCGAGTCCGACCAACGGGAGGGCGGCTTGCGTCGGGCCGCTTTCCACCCGGAAGAATCCAACCACCTGAAGTGTAGCGGCGACCACCAAGAAACGCAACAAGATCGTTTAGTGATCGCATGAACGGTAAATTCGTACTGGAAAACCCTGGGAGAATGCACATGGGCAACAGTCGGAGCTCTCTAAATCGGCGTGGGTTTCTTACTTCGATGGCGGCCATGGGGATGGCGAGCTTGGGGCGGCCATCGCCGGGGTGGGCCGCGCCGAGCGCGGGCAAGCTGCGGTTGGGATTCGACAATTTCTCGATCCGGGCTTTCGACTGGAAAGCCCCGCGGTTGATCGACTACGCGGCATCGCTCAACGTTGACATTCTGCTCTTGTCCGACTTGGAGGTTTACGAGAGCCTGGAACCTTCCTATCTGAAGAAGATTCGCGCCCAGGCTGAAGAAGCGGGAGTGGCTTTGCAAGTAGGGACCGGCAGTATTTGCCCCACGTCGAAATCGTACAATGAGCGGAAGTGGGGCCCGGCAGTGGATCATGCCCGCCTGCTGCTCAAGGTCGCCCGGCGGCTTGGCAGTCCCGTGGCGCGTTGTTATCTTGGCAGCCGCCGTGATCGGGACGGCGATGGTGGGATCTATCGGCATATCGACGAGACCGTCAAGGTGCTCAAGGCCGTCAGGAACGAGGCGGAGGACGCGAACATTAAGATTGCCGTCGAGAATCACGCCGGGGATATGC
The DNA here is from genome assembly GCA_051745935.1 of Planctomycetota bacterium. Classification (GTDB taxonomy): domain Bacteria; phylum Planctomycetota; class Planctomycetia; order Pirellulales; family Pirellulaceae; genus JBNJEM01. Next base: position 13,764 of record JBNJEM010000036.1, on the reverse strand, counting down.
AGGCCTGGGAGCTGGTCGGCTTGATCGAGGCGGCGGGGAAGAGCTACGTGGGCGCGACGATGGATCCGGGCAACGCCGTCTGGACCGTGGAGGACCCCATGGTCAACTTGGAGTTGTTGGGGCCGTACGTGGTCACCACGGGGATTCGAGATACCATGGTCTGGGAAACGGAAGAGGGGGCCAAGGCGATGTGGACCAACATGGGCCAAGGCCTTACGGATTGGCCGGCCTATGTCAAACGATTCCAGGAACATTGTCCCACCGATACGTTTGTATTGGAGATTATTTCGTATAAGTGGCAGGGCGACATGCCGTACCTCACTCGCGACTTCTGGAAACGATTTCCGAAAGCTCGCGCGCGCGAATTCGCGAGGTTCGTGGCCTTGGCGAAACGGGGCAGTCAGTTCGAGCTTCCACCGGGGCGACCGGCTGGGCCGGAATCGGCCCAGCAGAAGTTTGACCTGGAGGAAAGCATCAAGTACTGCCGCGAGGTGTTGGGAATCGGCGTGAAGGGCTGATGTCGAGCGGAGCATAAACCGGGTTTCCGCCTCCAACCGCTAAACGTGCACGGTTTCTTGATGCCTTTTACAGCTGGTGACAAAGCGTGGTTCATGGTCCCCAAAAGCTCATGGTCCCCAAAAGCTCTGGGGGAAGGAAACCCGCGTGGTTTTCTCATGGCCTCTTCGCCCGTCTTGAACAGTGGCTGACGCGCCGTCCTTCCACGGCCGGCGGCAAGACTTGGCTCCCACCCTGCGAACCGTCTCGGGGGGGTGGCGAGTCCGGACGGTTTCGTCACGACCTTTTAGCGGGCTGGGTCACTGGCGTGGTCGCTTGACAACGGAGGCGGAGTCGCTTGACAATGGATGGCTGATTGTCGCCGCCGGGCCTGGGCGGTTCGTGGGCGTGGAGTGGGGCATGGAACTCGACCGGGGTCTGGCGGAAATGACACCCGCGGCGAGTGGTCGTGTCCCATGACGTGCCGGCCGGTTAGGCCGGGGATACTTGATCCCATTCGCGTCGTTTGTGATCCTATGGAATGTGTATTTCAGGCGGTCGGATTGGTCGGGATGGAAAGCGACCCGACGCAAGCCGTCCTCCCGTTGGTCGGACTCGCGGCGGACAAAGTCATCCGCGACCGCTATATTTCAGGCGGTCGGATTGGTCGGGATGGAAAGCGACCCGACGCAAGCCGTCCTCCCGTTGGTCGGACTCGCGGCGGACAAAGTCATCCGCGACCGCTATATTGTTCTCCTTGATGAAGTGAGCTTGCCATGAACGGATCGAAAAGAACCAACAAAACCATTCAGTTTTTTTCTCTGCCGCGAAGCTTTACGGCCGGTAATCCCGTTTTGTTACGGGCTGTTGGATGGAAAAGCCAGGTTTTGTCACCGGCTGCGAGAAGCGTTTTGTCGGCCGTGGTCGTCTGCCTGGCATTGATATCCGATGTTGCCCTGGCGGGGGACTTCACGTTTCCGTCGAGTATGACGGTTGAAGAGGTGCGGGGCTGGGTTGATCGCTGTGACGTCGATCATCCTCGGCTGTTGACGAACCGCCAGGAGCTGTCGCGGCTGAGAGAGTCCCTGGACGGGAATCCGCTTCGCAAGGCACTGGCTGAAGGGGTGACGCGGCAGGCTGACGGGTTGCTGGAGGCGGCGCCGATCACGCGGACGCTCACGGGGCGCCGTCTACTGGGCCAGTCCCGCCGGTGTGTCAAACGTCTGTTGACGCTGGCGATGGCTTTTCATTTGTCGGGTGACCAGAAGTATGTCCAGCGGGCGGAAAAGGAGATGTTGGCGGTGGCGGCGTTCAAGGACTGGAATCCTAGCCATTTCTTGGACGTGGCCGAAATGACGTTCGCCATGGCCGTGGGGTATGATTGGTTGTTTCACGAATTGGCCCCGGAGAATCGCGAGACAATTCGGAAAGCGATTGTTCGTAAAGGCGTTGCACTTCCGTTTGATTCCCGGCACAACGGCTGGGTGCGAGCAAGCAATAACTGGGGGCAAGTCTGCCACGGCGGATTGACCGCCGGCGCGCTGGCCGTGCTGGAGGATGAACCGGCCCTTGCCGCCAAGACCGTCCATAACGCGATTCATAACGTCCGCCACGCCATGGCGGCCTACGCGCCCAACGGTGGCTACCCCGAAGGGCCGGGGTATTGGACGTACGGTACCAGTTACAACGTGCTGCTGATCGCGGCTTTGGAAAGCGCGCTGGGGGCTGATTTTGGCTTGACCAAGGCTCCCGGCTTTAGTCTGACGGGCCAGTTCCCCGCTTTGGCTTGTGGGCCGTCGGGATTGTACTTCAACTATGCCGATGGTGGAGCGGGTCGAAGCACGGGGCCCACCCTGTTCTGGTTTGCCAAGCGGTTTGAGCGTCCCGATTGGCTGCTCGGCGAATTTGAACGGTTGGAACGGACCATTGCCCGGCTCAATGGCCGCAAGTCCCGCCTCCACGGGAGTCGGCTGTTGCCCTTGGTGCTCTTGTGGATGGAGCCCAAACCGGACGACGTGGAGATTCGCATGCCACTGCACTGGAGCAGTGAAGGGAAGGTGCCGATTACCATTCATCGCGGTGGTTGGACGGACCCGAAGGCGACATTTGTCGGGTTTAAGGGCGGTTCGCCCTCGGCGAATCACGGGCAAATGGACATTGGTTCATTCGTTCTGGATGCGGACGGCGTGCGCTGGGCCCTGGACCTCGGCGCGGAAGGATATCACGGAATCGAGTCGCGGGGGATGAATCTGTGGAGTAGCCGGCAGGACTCGGATCGCTGGACAATCTTTCGCCAAAGCAATGCCGGGCACAACACACTGGTCATCGACGGCCAATTGCAGCGGGCGGCGGGGAAGGGAGAAATCGTCGAGTTCTCGGATGATCCATCGTTTCCGTGCTCGGTGCTTGACATGAGTTCCGTCTACCGGGACCAAGCCGGATCCGTGCGGCGCGGCGTCGCTTTGCTTCCATCAGGAGACGTGTTGATCCGAGATGAATTGAAGGGGCTCGAACCGGGCGCCACGGTTCGCTGGGGGATGATTACGCAAGCCTCTTTGGAAGGAACTGGTCAGCCCCTGGCTCGGCTGCAACGGGAGGACGCGAGTCTTGAACTGCGGATCGTGGGGCCTCGCGGCGCCACTTGGAAGAAGGTGGATACCGCCACCCCGCGAAATCCATGGGATTCGCCCAACCCCGGCACCCGCATGGTGGCGTTTGAATGCTCGGCCCCGAGTTCCGGCAGCTTGACGTTCGTTGTGCGAGCAACCCCCGGCAGCTGTAAGGGCTCGGCCAAGGAATCCCTCACGAGTCGGCCGCTGAACGAATGGGGTGACTAATTGGTGACGAATTGGAGGGCGACCGTTTGATTGGACGTAATTGTTAGCGGCTGTAAACGGTTTTGTGAGGGCTTTTGAATCATCAAGTTTCAGGGGCTTAATCAGCGAGGCAAATAGGCGACACCGGCGTGGCCGAGATTTGGATGCCGGGATTTGGATATCGAAATCGCGTGTTGAAAACCACTTCAAGGTTGGCAAATCTCAAGGCGTCAAGAGAAACGTCCGAATTGCCTTAAAAGGGTGATCCGTGGCATAACCTCTTCGTCATTGGAATTTCTGTCGGGCTTGGGTGTTTGGTGCTTCGTTCGTCATTTCCGTCAGCGATTGTTGCGAAACCACGTTCGGTCATTGAGTCCGGGTCTACTGGCACGGGGGGTGGATGGTGCTCGGTAGTCTCACACGGTCAAACAGGGGCATTGGACCATGAACACGACGGATTTGCCGGAAGCGCGGGCGCTTGAAAAGCGGCATCTAAGGATCTCATTTGTTCCCACCCTTTGTTCCGCGCCGCTGATTTACGCGTGCGTCCACGGTTTGTTTCAAAAGTACGGTTTGAGCGTGGATCTGTCGCCCGCGCCGGGATGGAATGGGGCGAAGGAGCTGTTGGCTCACGAGCTGGTGGACGCGGGCCACATGCTTTTTCCAATGCCTTTAGCGTGTAATCTGGGGATAGATGGCAAGGCGTCGGACATTCGGCTCGCCGTCATGCAGGACATTAACGGTCAGGCTTTGACGCTGTCCCAGAGGCACCTTGGGCTCCAGAGCGTCCGGGACATGAAGGGATTTGTCTTTGGCGTGCCCTACCGATTCTCCATGCACTACTACTTGCTGTGTCACTTCCTGGCCGAGCATGGAATTAACCCGCTCACCGAGGTCACCATCCGGGAGGTGGTCCCGTCGAGAATGCCATACTATCTGGAAAAGGGGTGGGTGGATGGTATTTTCGGCCCGGAGCCTTTCAACCAACTTGCGGTCCACCGGGGGGTCGGGTTCATCCATATCCTTTCCAAGGACATTTGGGCGGGCCATCCTTGTTGCTGTTTTGCCACCACCGGTCAGCTCGTGGAGGAGTGTCCTCGAACGTATCGTGCCCTATTGAAAAGCGTGGTGGAAGCTGAACTGGCTTTGCATCGAGCGGATGTCGAGGAGCGGCAATCGATCGCTCGTGAAATCTCGGGGCATGAGTACTTGAATCAGCCTGATCCGGCGCCGGTGGAGCAGGCCCTGTCTGGTGTTTTTTACGATGGGACCGGCGAGCACCGCGCGGTCCTCGATCGGATCGATTTCGTGCCGTATTCATGTCAAGAGCACGGTATTTGGATTCTATCTCAAATGCAACGCTGGGCGCAACTGCCAGGCCGGCTTGAATACGGGGCTGTCGTCCAGCGTGTTTTTGACGGAGGCGGCGAAGATCTGGCGGCGGCGGCGGCGGTTGGTTTTGAACCAGTGGATACGCTCAGCCTAAAGGGAATCGGTCCATTTACCAGCGAGACTGCGTTCGCCTATATGCAGAATCAGCCGTTTTGCGCGTTTCAGGGCGCGAAGGAAGAGCGGCGGGATTATGGTCTGCCCAGAGAGGCTGGAAAACGTTTGACGGAACTTATCCAGCAGATGGCCAAGCTGGCTGGGGGGGACACGGACAGCACCGTCGAGATTACCGGCACCGACGAGATTGGACTGCTCGAACAGATTCTGGGGGAAACGATTCAGAGCATGAAATTCAGCCGGGAAGCCTTGGCTGAATACACGGAGAAACTGGAGGATCGGGTCCAGGAGCGGACCAGGGAATTGGAAGCGGAGGTGGCTGAGCGGAAGAGGGCTGAAGAGAGAACGCGTCGTCTCAACGCGTTGTTACGTTCCATTCGCGGTGTCAATCAGTTCATCGGCCGGGAAAAAGATCGCGATCGCCTGATACAAGGTGCGTGCGACAGTTTGAGTGAAGCTCGGGGCTATCGTAACACCTGGATTGCCCTCTTGGATGAGTCGCGCACGTTGACCGCCGTGGCGCAGGCCGGCGTGGGGTCGGAATTCGAACCCTTGATTGAGCAGATGAGGCGGGGGGAACTGGTGGAGTGCGCGAAACGCGCCCTGGTTCAGCCCCGCGTGCTCACCATCGAGGATCCCGCGTCCATTTGTGGCCGTTGCCCGCTGGCCCGGGAGTTTGATGACCGGAAAGCCATGGTTGCCCGCTTGGAGTGCGAAGGGCAGGTTTATGGTTTGATGGTGGGGCATGTGCGCGAAGATCTTGCCATCGAGGAAGAAGAGAGTAGTTTGTTCGAGGAGATCGCCGAAGACCTTGGTTTCGCGCTGCACAGCATCCGGTTGGAGGAGGATCGCAATCGAGCCGAGGCAACGCTGCGTCTCGAACAATCTCGCCTGGAAGCCCTGCTGAAGCTTGGCGAAATGACCGATGCGTCGATCAAGGAAATCTCTGATTTTGCTTTGGAGGAAGCGGTCCGGCTTACGGAAAGCAAAATCGGATATCTCGCGTTCATGAATGAAGAGGAAACGGTGTTGACCATGAATTCCTGGTCCAAGAGGGCCATGGAACAGTGCGCCGTTTCCGACAAGCCGCTTGTCTATCGTGTCGAGGAGACGGGGCTTTGGGGGGAAGCGGTAAGACAACGTCGAGCCGTTGTGACGAACGACTATGCGGCGGCCAGGTCTCGCAAGAAGGGCTATCCGGACGGGCATGTCGAGGTGGTTCGGCACATGAGTATTCCCGTGTTTGATGGAGAACAGATCGTGGCGGTTGCCGGCGTGGGCAACAAGGATACCCCGTATAACGACACCGACGTCCGCCAATTGACATTGCTGATGCAGGGCATGTGGCGATTGATTCAGCGGAGGCGATCCAAGGAGGCTTTGCGCGAGGCTCACGAAGAACTGGAACATCGCGTGGAACGACGAACCTCGCAACTAGCCGCCGCCAACGAGGAGTTGAAGCGGGAAATCGACGAGCGGAAGCGAGCCGAGCGGGAAATTCGAGATTCCCAAGCACTCTATTCGTCCCTGGTGGAGAATCTGCCCGTGCACGTGGTGCGCAAGGATCTCGAAGGGCGGTTCACCTTCGCCAATCAGTCCTTTTGTGAGCTGCTCGGAAAGCAAATGGACGAAGTCATCGGGAAAACCGATTTCGAGTTCTTTCCTCCAACGCTGGCCCGCAAGTACCGCCAAGACGATCTGCAAGTGATGCGGACGGGCAAACTGCTGGTTACCATCGAAGAAAACATCAGCGACGGGGAAGCCCGTTACGTCCAGGTCATGAAGTCCGCCGTGCGGGATTCCAATGCCGGAATCGTGGGTGTGCAGGTGATCTTTTGGGACGTGACCGATCGAAAAAAGGCGGAGGCGGCGCTGGAACACGAACGGTACCTGCTTCACGCCTTGATGGATAATCTTCCTCACAATATCTATTTCAAGGACAAAGAAAGCCGCTTCATTAGAATCAACAAAGCGCTGGCTCGTAATTTTGGACTCAACGATGCCTCGGAAGCCATCGGGAAGACCGATGCCGACTTTTTCGTGGGAGAGCATGTCCGGCAAGCGATGGACGACGAACAACAGATCGTACGGTCCGGTCAACCACTGGTCGACAAGGAAGAAAAGGAAACCTGGCCCGATGGGCACGTGACCTGGGTGAGCACCACCAAGCTGCCGCTCTACGACGAACATGGCCGGATTGCCGGGACCTTTGGCATCTCGCGGGACATCACCGAGCAAAAGCGAGCGGCGGAGGAATTGCAGCAAGCGAAGGAGGCGGCCGAAACCGCCAGCCGCGCCAAGAGCGACTTTCTGGCCAACATGAGCCATGAAATCCGCACGCCCATGAACGCGATCATCGGCATGACCGAACTGGTGCTCGATACCGAACTGTCCCCGCCTCAGCGGAATTACCTGAAAATGGTGCAAGAGTCCGGTGATGCACTGCTGGCTCTCATCAATGACATGCTCGATTTCTCGAAGATCGAGGCCGGCAAACTGGAGCTCGAGTACAGGGAATTCGACGTGCGGGAAACACTTGGGGACACCGTGAAGTCCTTGGCCTTAAGGGCCCACGCCAAGAATTTGGAACTGGCATGTGAAATCGCTCGCGAGGTGCCCGATCGTCTCATGGGCGACGCCGGTCGTTTGCGGCAGATTGTGGTGAACCTGGTGGGCAATGCCATTAAGTTCACGGAAAGAGGAGAGGTTGTGCTGAATGTCGAACTGCGTTCTCGGACGGATGAGGAGGTGGTGTTGCAGTTCGCCGTGAGTGATACTGGGATCGGCATCCCGGAAGAAAAGCTGACCGCGATTTTCGACGCGTTCGAACAGGTCGATACGTCGGTGACACGCCGGCATGGTGGTACCGGACTGGGACTCTCTATTTCCTCTAAGTTGGTTCAACTCATGGGCGGGGAAATCTGGGCTGAAAGCCAGCTGGACCAGGGAACGACCTTTAACTTCACCGCTCGTTTCGGTCCCGCGCCCCCAGCCCCCAAAGCCGCTCCTCCCACGCCAACCAGAATTCGCGGCACACCGGCTCTCATTGTCGACGATAATGCCACGAATCGGCACATCCTGGAAAACATGCTGCGGAACTGGGGCATGGAGACCGCCACGGCCTCGAGCGGCCAGGAGGCAATCCGGATGTTGAGAGAAGCTCGAAGTTCCGGAACGCCCGTCCGTTTGATCCTAACTGATGTGAACATGCCGGAAATGGATGGGTTCACCCTGGCCGAACAAATCAAAGCGGATGACCAGCTCAACCATACCATTATCATGATGCTGACTTCCGGAGATCGCCAGGGCGACATCTCCAGATGCGAGGAACTAGGAGTTTCCGCCTATCTCATGAAACCGGTCAAGCAGTCCGAACTGTTTGACGCGATTGCGGCCGCTTTCGGCGGGACTGAAGAGGAGGAGAGTAGCAAAGAGGTCGCGGCCGAGCCGCCCACGCCATCGCGCCCCCTGCGCATCCTGCTCGTCGAGGATAGCTTGGTCAACCAAAAACTAGCGGTGGGATTGCTGGAAAAGCACGGCCATGGCGTGGTGGTCGTGAATGATGGCCGGGAAGCAATCGACGCATGGGAGTCGGAACCCTTCGACCTCGTGCTCATGGATGTGCAGATGCCCGAAATGGACGGTTTCGAAGCGACGGCCGCGATCCGCTCGCGGGAAAAACAAACCAATACACACACGCCCATCATCGCCATGACCGCGCACGCCATGAAGGGGGACCGCGAGCGATGCCTGGACGCGGGCATGGACAGCTACGTGGCTAAACCGATTCGCGCCAAGGAACTACTGGAGACGATTGAGTCCCTGTTGGGGGATTGACCGGTCGGGCCACCGCGCTAGCCCTTTCGGACAACTCCGGGGCATTCCCGATCGGGAGGAATAAGAGAAGCAGGGATTTTCCCGTTCGGGAAAACGAAGAGAGTGCGCCACCGCTGTGTTTGAGGTACATATACCACAAGCACAGCATTGGGGGCAAGTACACCGTATTCCCGATCGGGAATGCCCCGTTCGTCGAGTTGAAAAGTGGGTTTGGAGTCATTGGTGACTGTAGTCTATATACCTTATTCACCGATCCCGTCCATCTCTCTCACCGGTCTGAATGATCCGTTCCCGATCGGGACAATTCTGCTCTTGACACCATGCGATTAACAGCGTATCATTACGAGTCGTTCCCGATCGGGAATTTTCCCGTTCGGGAGATTGCAGTCAGTTTATTCCCGATCGGGAACGGTTCGTTTTATGAAGGACACCATCAAAGAGAGCCCCCATTCAATCGGGGGCTTCGTCCGAAAACGACGCCAAGCCAGTAATCTCACTCAGCAAGAGCTAGGAGAGTTGTCCGGGGTGGGGACTCGGTTCATATCGGAACTGGAGCGGGGGAAACCCACGTTACGAATGGACGCCGTCAACCGGGTTCTTCGAGTGTTTGGACGGATGTTAGGGGACGTTGAAGCTCCAAGAGATGAGAGTGACTGATGAAGAACAGAAGCGGACGAGTTCTACTTTCTGGGCAGCCGGTAGGCGTCCTCGAAGAGATCGACGACAAGATCCGTTTCAGGTACCTGCCAGAATGGTTGGCCCGCAAGGACGCCGTTCCAGTTTCACTTACCCTGCCTCTTCGTTCCGAGCCATACGAGAGCCTTGGTGTGCATCCGTTCTTCGAGAATCTTCTTCCAGAAGGATGGCTGTTGGAGGTGTCCTCCAAGAAACTCAAAATCTCGAAGGACGACCCCTTCGGTTTGCTCCTTGCAACTTGTGGCGACTGCGTTGGAGCAGTTGAAATCGAGCCACTCGAACCTGAGACGATCCAGTGACGACGCCTTGCTTCATCTGCCTTGAGGAGGTCTCCGGCGAGGAGAGGTACCACCCTGAGTGCCTCGAAGCCCTCTTCGGAACAAAGACTCTTCCCGTGCTCGATGTAGAACTGTCAAAGCTCTATAGCCTTGCCGCCAGCAAGATGGCCGGAAAGATGTCGATCTCGGGTGCGCAGGAAAAAGTTTCATTGACACTGTCATCTGACAAGAGTGCTCTTGAGGTTGCAGCGACAGGTGGTCGCTATATCCTCAAACCTGAAACCTCAAGGTTCTCGTCAGTGCCGCAAAACGAACAGCTTACCATGTTGTTGGCACGTTTGGTTGGAATCGAGGTGCCACCGTTCGGCCTCGTACAACTCAAAGATGGGGCGACAGCCTACATCATCAAACGCTTTGATCGACTGGAGGACGGGTCAAAGCTGCAAGTCGAAGACTTCTGTCAGTTGGCACGGAAGCGACTCAGAGACAAGTACGATGGCTCGGCGGAACTGTGCGTAAGAATAGTTGGCAAGTTCGCTACCGAACCCTTGATTGAAATCCAGAAGCTCTATCGCTTGATCCTATTTTCTTGGTGGGTGCAGAATGGGGACATGCACCTGAAAAATTTTTCGCTTTTTACAACGTCGGAAGGCATATGTCGCCTATCACCGGCCTACGATCTCGTCTGTACCAAGCTCGTCATTCCTGACGATACTCTTGCCATGCCTGTCGGAGGGCGAGACAAGAATTTCACAAGACGCAAGTGGCTTGATTTCGCCAAATACTGTGGGATTCCCGAGAGGGCCGCGAAAAGAGTGATTTCCGGGCAAATCGATGCTCTCGAACCGGCGTCGCGACTCATCTCCGCGTCTTTCCTTCCAAGCGACATGAAGGAACAATACGAAAGCATCGTACGGGAAAACACGGCGGTTCTGTCAGCCTGAATGGACGTCGAACGCTGATCGTCGATGGGATGGATCACCCTGCACCAAGCGGTCACTGCTCGCTTCAACCACGAAGCTCCCGCCGAGTTCTTCCGCAAACTCACGGACGGCACGATCGAGAACTAGAAGCCCGATACCATCGGCAACGAGATTGTTTCTTCGATACTGGTTTTCAAAGGTATGTTTACGCGAACGGTGACCACGCGCCCCTTACGGGCTGGCCGCCTCCGGTTGTTCGCCGCGCCAGGGGGACTAGAATTCCGGATATGAGGCGGTTTCGGAATACTCGTCGAATTCCTCCAGACGCTCTGGGGCCTTGTCCTCGAACCGCGTGAAGTCTTTCCGCCATACCAACTCCAGGTCTCCGATGGGCCCATTGCGTTGTTTGGCCACGATCACTTCCGCTTGCCCGGCAAACTGTTCCCGCTCCTCGCCCCGCCGGTAATACTCTTCCCGGTGGACGAACATCACCACGTCGGCATCTTGCTCGATCGCCCCCGACTCCCGTAGATGACTCAATTTGGGACGATGTTCCCGGGCATCTTCCGCTTGGCGGTTTACTTGGGCCAGGCACAGTACCGGCGCTTCCAGTTCGCGGGCCAATCCTTTGAGGCGACGAGCGATTCTGGCGACTTGCTCTTGCCGCGGATCGGATGGATTGTCGGGTTCGATGAGCTGCAGATAATCGATGACAATCAAGCCAATTCGCCCTTCCTGCCTTTTGATGCGCCGGGCGGCGGCGGCGATCTCGGTGACCGTCCGGCTCGGCGAATCATCCACGTGCAATTTCGCCTGGCTCAACTTTCCCGCCACGGCCACGAGCCGCCGCCGTTCGTCCTGTGGCAGCGTGCCATTTCGCAGGCGATGGCCGTTGATGCGTCCTACCGAACACAGCAAGCGGTCAGCCAATTCCATGGAGGACATTTCCAGGCTGACAAACAGGGTGGGGACCGCCTGGTCGACCGCCACGTTCTCGGCGATATTCATGGCAAACGCCGTTTTTCCCATACTGGGACGCGCGGCCAGGATGACCAGTTCCGAATTGTGCAACCCTCCGGTCATCGTATCGAGATCGGAGAACCCCGTTTCCACGGCGTCGCAGGCCAACGTGCCACGAATCCGCTGGTCGATCCGCTCCATGGCCTCCACCAACACATCGCTGATGCTGGCCACGTTGCTCACCGCCCGCTCGTTCATCACCGCGAACATGCGTTGCTCGGCGAAATTCAAAAAGTCCTTCGCCTCTTGGGATTCCTCGTAGCCGGTGGCCAGGATCTCCGTGCTGGCGTCGATGATCGCGCGGTAAATCGACTTCTCGCGAACAATGGTGGCGTAATACTTGGCGTGCGCGGCGTTGGGAACCACCTGGCTGACCCGCGCCAGAAACGCCGCTCCACCAATCGTTTCGAAATCTCCCGCCTTTTTCAGGTGATCAACCAGAAGCGTGATATCGATTCGTTTCCCACTGCCATGCATGTCCAGCATGTGCTGAAACAGCACCTGGTGGGTTTCGTCAAAGAAATCCTCCTTCCTCAGCAATGACGAGATATCGTCACAGACGTCCGGCTTTAGGAGTATACTTCCCAGAACGCCCAATTCCGCTTCCAGATCGTGCGGGGGTTGGCGTTCCAGGATGGTCGATTCGGAACTTGATGGGCTTCCTTTAACGCGATGAGACGAGTCCAACCGCCGTTTCGTAGACATTGCCGATTCCTCCATGGCAGACACCACCAACACGCGATTCCACGCCGACACCGTTCCTCCCCGGGCGAATCCGGCCGGGCGTGAACGGGCATTCCTCCGCCCCGCCGTCACAATGGAGCACGCGCTACCACGGTTGCCGTTGATGGTCCACCGTTAACCACCAGGGGCGACGGGCTACTCCTCGCGACGCGATTTTGTCATGGCGTCTTAGCGAGCCTCCTCGTCCGCCGTCATCGGCACCACCCAAACCTTCAAATCCGCGGTAATGTCGTGGTGGAGCTGAACCTTCACCGTGTACAGCCCAAGTTCCTTTAACAATCCTTCCAACCGGACCTGGTCGGCGGTTATGTTAATGCCCGCTTCTTTCAGCGCGTTTACGATGTCGGTCGCGCCCACGCTGCCATAGAGGTGCCCCTCGTCATTGGCATTGGCTTCAATGGTGACGCTTTGTCGTCCAATCTGTCCAGCCAGCGCTTTCAACCCGGACAGGCGTTTCTGCTCGATTTCCAACAAGCGAGCGCGGTGCTTTTCCACCATTCGTTTGTGGTGTGGTGTTGCCAGAGTGGCTAGCCCCTCGGGAATCAAATAATTGTTGGCATATCCCGGCCGCACTTCCACCACGTCGCCTTGTTGTCCAAGGTGATCGACCGATTGGACCAACAAAAGTTGGATGCCCCCATTGGGGCCCTTCGGGAGCCGCTTGAATCGCAAGCCCTTGGCACGCTTCTTTGATCTCGCCTTCACCATTTTCGTTTCACCTAATCGCTTGCAAAGAGTAAGAAGCCATAACAAAACCGCTGAACCATATTCGGATGTCCGCCATCCATGGCGTTTTGGAAGTGGACGCCACGTTTTGCTACGGGCTGTAAAAACCGCCAACCGGCACACTGGATCCGCGGGCCCAGCCCGGCACGTCCGACCTGGCTGGGCCACGCCGTGCGATCCAACCCCACGCCCCCCAACGCGTTCACTCAGCCAAGGCAAGTGGTTCGGCGGGTCACGCCGTCGCGCGCTCCGCACGCCACCCCCCGCGCCACCGTCCGGCGGGCCTCGCGCCCGCGTCGGTGAATACCGTGGTGCCCCTTGGCCAGCTCGTGTTTTGTCCCGGCTTAACGGGTTGGGTAGGTCCGTCTCTTCCGCCCTCGCCCCCTTGACCGTAGGCGAAAGAACACTCGCCAAGCCCGTGCCACCCAGCATGTCTCGCCGCGACAAAGCACTCGCCGCTAGAATGGAATCTCATCATCTGGGGGGCCCACCGGAGACGTGCTCGGCTCCGCGCCGCCCCTGTCCTCTTGAGAGGGGGTGTTGCCGCTGGACCCCGACGCCCCCGAGGATCGACCGCCGAGCATCTGCATGCGCTCGCCCACCACGTGCAACTTGGAACGTTTTTGTCCGTCCGTTTCCCACGTATCCAGCTTTAACCGTCCTTCGACAAGAATGGGCGACCCTTTTCCCAAGTACTGACTGGCGATTTCCGCCGTTCGGCCC
>JBNJEM010000035.1:0-24854 GCA_051745935.1 Planctomycetota bacterium | reverse complement strand
GTCTCGATCGGCCCACGTGGACCACGCCGCGCGAGCGAGGGGGACGTGGGCTATCAATGGCCCCTTGGCGACGCGGACGTGGCATCCGCCGAGCAGTCGGTCGCCGAGTGCCTGGAGATCGCGAAGGAAAAGTTTCACGTGGCCAGTCATCGCGTGTTCCTTGCCGGTTACCAAAGTGGTGGCACGACGGCGTTTCGCATCGGTTTGAAGCACCCGCATCGGTTCGCTGGGCTCCTCTCTTTGGGCGGACCGTTTCCAATGGAGAATGCGCCGTTAGCCCGCTTGGAAGAGTCGCGAACCTTACCTCTTTTTATTGCTCAAGGGCGATCTTCCACCCATTATCCGGTTGAGAAAACCTGCGATGAATTGCGTTTGTTTCATGCCGCCGGGATGCATGTGACGCTGCGGCAGTATCCGTGTGGCGATGAACTGGCCCCCCGTATGCTGCGAGACATGAATGTCTGGATGATGGAGCAGGTAACGGGGGTGGTCACCAGTGATGTCCAAGACATTACCTCCTATCCCAGCGACGAAAACTGATCTCGCGGTGCTCGCCGGACATTCTCCATGTTCCCCATGACCATGCTGGGCCCGGGGAGGTTGAAGGTTGGGGTGAAAACGGTTGATTCGGGAGATACGCGGTGCCCCGGGCGGCGGTCTCCAGCCGCTCCCTGTCCATGATGGCGTCGCTGTCCATGGCGTCGCTGTCCATGGCGTCGCTGTCCACGGCGTGTGTGAACGCGACCTGACGCACGGAAGCGGAACGGTGATGCTAGCACGCGGTGGGGGCGTCGTTTGAACGCGCATTGACATGGGCCGCGAGTTTGGAGTACAAACGGGTCGCCAATCTTCTCCCGTGGCGGGGGCTCTTTGACACGGAAGTCAATTCGCTATGCCGTCAGCCGAAAACAATACTGGAACCCCGAATGCGGGGATCGCGCGTCGATCGCTCGTTGCACGTCTCGGTGCGTTGTTGAGCCGGGGGGTTGCGGCCGCGCGCCGAACCCCTCTCTTGGCTCTGGTGCTTTTGTGCGGTAGCGCCATTATTGTCAGTTCCGGGATTTCCGTCGGCTACTATTTGGTGATTCATGGATCCCCGTCAAGTCGCGGCGTGACGATCGAGGCGGCCCTGGCATGCCTGGACGGCGGCGAATACGACGAGGCCAGGAACATTGCATCTCAATTGACTCGGACATTCAGGGATGGAGACTCCCGGTCGGGTTACCCGCTATTCGTGCAGGGCGCCGTGCTGGCCGAGGAAGCCTCGCAACAGGACATTGACGGGGAGAACAGGATACTTTTTCTGATTGCGGCCCGCTATTTACAGGAAGCTCGCAAACGAGGATTTCCTCCGGGGCGCGAAAAAGAGGGGCTATATCTATTGGGTTCTTGCTTGTTCAAAGCGGGTCATTTCGCCGAAAGTCTTCCGGTACTCCATGACGCCCTGAAACAAGTGCCCGGTCAGAAACACGAGATTGCTCGTTTGCTGAGCACGGCCTATTTGCGTGATCAGGTACCGAACTTGAAAAGGGCGCGGGATTACAGCCACATGTGGCTTGAAAACCCCTCGCTCACGGAAGCTCGACGGCACGAAGCCCTCTTGCAGTTGGCGGAAATCGAGCTGGGATTGCAAAACCAGCAGGCGTGCCGGGAGACGCTTTCGAGGATTCCCGATGACTCGCCCTTGCATGACGAAGCCTTGATACTACGCGGCAGATTATTGATCCAGGAAAGTGGCTGCTCGGTGGTGAAAAGGGGCGATTCAGGCGAGGCGGCCGATCACAACGGGAACAAAGAGAAGCTTGACGCGGCGATTAACGTGCTGGAACGTGCTCAGAGCAAGGCTTCATCGGAAGCGACGACGGGACAATCGCAATATCTATTGGGAATCTGCTATCGGGATCTGGGCGATCCGCGGGCGGCAAAGGAGGCTTTTGAGCAGACGCGGCGGCGGTATTACCAAACCCCAGAGGCGTTCGCCGCCACATTAGCGCAAGGTGAGTTACTTCAGAAACAAGACCAGCACGACGCGGCGCTCTCCTTGTTCTTAACGCTGATCGGTGAAGTTGGTGTTCCCGCCTTCCACCGAAACGACTGGGTATCCTTGGACCAGCTGCGGGAGCGGTTGTTGGCGGCCCAAAAGGAATTCACGAAGGAGCGCCACTTCCAATCAGCTCTTTCCATGGCGGACGCGTTTTCCCCTCTCATGAGGCCGGAGAAAACCGCGGCGGCCGAGGCGAACACCCATGAACAGTGGGCGAAATATTTATTGGAACAAGCGGATGAGTTGGGGGAGGCGGAGGGAGAATCAGCGAGACTAAAAGCGCGTCGCCAATTTCGCCTGGCCGCCGCTAAATACCGTGAACTGGCCGAGTTGCGATTTGTTTCAACCCGGTATCCCAGGGACTTATGGAAGAGCGGAGACTGCTTTCGGCGTGGCCAGAACTATAGGTTGGCGTGTCGAATGCTTCGCAAGCACCAGGAGAACACGCCGCGAAAGGAGAAGGCCAGGGGATGGGTTGCATTGGGCGAATGCCATTTGGCCATGGGGAACTACCACACCGCGTTGGGCGTCCTCAATAAGTGCATCAAAACCTTTCCGAGCCATCCGGAAACCTATCGGGCACGGCTGCTTGCAAGCCATGCTCACCGCGAGCTGGGCGAATTGCAAAAGGCCCAAAAGCTACTCAACGATAATCTGCACAACTATTCCTTAACGCCTCAAAGCCGCCATTGGAAGGAGTCGCTCTTCGTCCATGGCAAGCTACTGTTCCAACAAGCGGTGAACCGCGAAGCGGCGGCCCGAAAGCCCGCGCGGGAGGATTCGCAAGGGAGTGAGGCGGTCCAGCAACGAGAAACCGCGTTCAAGGACTTGAAAGCTTCTCATGACCTGTTCCGGAAAGCGATCCGAAGCTTGAGCGAGGTGGCTTTGCGAGAAGAGCGGGCGGCCCAAGCTCAAGGACGCATGCCTGATTCAGCGGAAGCCCGGTATTACATTGCTGAAAGTTATGGCCACTTGGCGAATCTTCCCGAAGACTCGCTTCGGGATGAACCAAGCCAATCCCGTCGCAACGATTTGCGCGAGGAAATGCGTTCGTATTTGCGCCAGGCGGCTCGCGCTCATCATGAACTCTGGAACAGTCTGATTGAAAAGCAAGATCAGTGTAAACTATCCGCGATCGAATCGCATGTCTTGCGGAACAGCCATTTTGCCCACGCCAACGCACTCTTCCGCTTGGAAGAGTACGACGAGGCGATTGATGCCTATGCCGACGTCGCGAATCGCTATCAGAAAGCTCCAGCAGCATTGGAGGCACTGATGCAAATCGCCCGATGCTATCGGCGCAAGGGATCCACGGATGAAGCACGCGAGACATTGCTGCAAGCGCGGGCGGTCTTCTCGCGGATCCCGAAAGACGTGGACTTCGACAGGCGGACACGATACAACCGAAAAGAATGGAAAAAACTGATCGATTGGCTGGCCCACTCGAAGACCGCGAGCAAACAGAACCAGTCTTGAGTCCCAGGCCAATGCGGTGTCAGCCATGTTGTCGCTCCGATGCATCGGGGCAGCTGGATATCCGGTTGATGCCGCGGCACGGAATGGAATGTGGTAACACTTTGGCGGTCTGAAGCAGAACGCCCGGTTCATTGTTGCAAAACGCCGAGGATATGGCTCCGTTTAACCGCAAGGCCAGAGTCCGCCCGGCCATGCGTTGGAATCGGCGAAGGTCATGACGGCGGACGGCGGCCTGCGCGCTCCGCGGGGCCGTTCTCCAACCCTCATTGCCTGGAAGAGCCTTACTTCAGTTCGCTAAAACCTTACGGAATATGAAAGTTCGCCACGACGGTAAAGAGACGAACGATTGGGATCGGCGGACCGCGGTGGAAATCGAAAACGACATCAACACCTTTAGCAGAGGACTGATGAGCGTGGACAAAGAGCTGGAAACCGATGTGCTTGCTGATCTAATCGGCAAGAAGCTTTCCGTGCTTGAGCAGTTGCGCGATCTTTCACGGCGGCAGTCTAATCTAGTCACCGACGGGGACATCCAACGTTTGCTTTCAGTCTTGTCGGCCAAGCAGACATTGCTAGGCGAACTGCAAAAGATACAGAAGAAACTCGAACCATTTCGCGCTCAAGACCCTCAATCGCGTCGCTGGCGCACCCCGGCGGATCGCGACCGGTGCCGGCAGCTGGTGGAACGGAGTGAAGCTTTGTTAGGCGAAATCATGGTCGTGGAGAAGCAGTGTGAATCGGAGATGGCGCGTCGTCGTGATGAAGCCGTGGCCCGCCTTCACGACGTGAATGCCTCCGCCGAGGCCACCCGTGCCTATACGAATTCGCCTGGCCCCTCTCATTCAGTACTCGATTTGAATTCGGAACAGTAGGTTTGATGATATATTTCAGGCGGTTGGATTTTTCCGGGTGCAAAGCTGCCCGACGCAAGCCGTCCTCCCGTTGGTCGGACTCGCGGCGGAGAAAGTCATCCGCGACCGGTATATTTCAGGCGGTTGGATTTTTCCGGGTGGAAAGCTGCCCGATGCAAGCCGTCCTCCCGTTGGTCGGACTCGCGGCAAAGAAAATCATCCGCGACCGGTATATTTCAGGCGGTTGGATTTTTCCGGGTGCAAAGCTGCCCGACGCAAGCCGTCCTCCCGTTGGTCGGACTCGCGGCAAAGAAAATCAGCCGCGACCGGTATATTCCGCGGCGACGTATGCAATCGTCTATTGGCTATCTTTCTTGGGACAAACTCATGTTGGAAACATTCACGAATTCCGAATCGCGGCTGACCGCCGATGGTTCGCTGGGAAACGCGGAGTTGGAAACCGTGCTGGAAGCCTGGCATGCGGCGACGGAGCGGCTCCAGCAGACTCACGAGGTTCTGCGGCGAGAAGTGCGACGGTTAACGGATGAGCTGGAGATCAAGAACCGCGAACTGGCCCGAAAAAACCGACTGGCGGACCTTGGGCAGATGGCTTCCCACGTGGCTCATGAAGTACGCAATAGCCTGGTTCCATTGACCTTGTATTTGAGCCTGCTCCGCCGCCAAGTGGGCGAAACCGGTCAAGCGTCGGATACCCTGCACAAGATGGAATCCGGATTCACCGCGTTGGAAGCAATCGTGAACGATTTACTTCAATTCACCTCCAACCAAGTACCCGCCTGGCAAACCGTGCAGCTCGACGCGCTCGTTCGGGAGGTATGCGAGGCGCTCTCATCCCAATTCATCGCCCAAGGCATTACGACGAATGTGGACATTTCCCCCTCGATTTCGGTGCCGGCCGATCGCGACATGCTGCGGCGGGCGGTTTTGAATTTGGTCTTGAACGCCCTTGACGCCATGCCGGCGGGGGGGGAGCTGGTCATCACCGGAGCGAGTGGATCGGCGGGAGTGGATTTGGAAGTCGCCGACAGCGGGCCCGGCCTCGCGAGTGATATCGCACAACGTTTGTTCGAACCATTCTTTACAACCAAAAGTGGTGGGACCGGTTTGGGGTTGGCGATCGTGGAACGCATCGCCACCGCCCACGGGGGTAGAGTGTGCGCCAGCAACTGCCCGCAAGGGGGCGCCGCCTTTACCATTTGCATCCCCACCGAACGCATGGAGGCTGCCGCATGATTGTCCCCGGCGACAAGTCACCGGCCACGGGACACGTCCTGGTGGTGGATGACCACAAGAATGCCCGTGAGTCGATGGCGGACGTCCTCCGTCACGCCGGTCATCAGGTCCGGTGTTGCAGCAGCGGCGTCGAAGCCCTTAATCAGCTCGATGATTGGCCGGCCGACGTGATCATCACGGACCTGAAGATGCCGGGCATGAACGGTCTGGAATTCATTCGCTCACTGGCCCGTCGCGCCCACGATGCTCAAATCGTGATGGTGACCGCGCATGCCACCGTCCCGTCGGCCGTTGATGCCATGCGGCTGGGGGCCTTTGACTACATCGAGAAGCCCTTTCGGGTGGAACGACTGGAGGAACTGGTCGCTCGCGCCCTGCGGCACGGCGAAGCGGAATGCGCGCGGACCACGGTGCCTTCCACGAGGGAGCCCGATAACCCAGCGGTCGGTGTCGACATGATCGGCGACAGTCCCGCCATGAAATCTCTACGACGGGAGATCGCGCGGGTCGCCCCCACCGAGGAAACCGTACTGATTACCGGCGAAAGCGGCACGGGCAAGGAATTGGTGGCTCGCAATATTCACTTGGCCAGTAAACGAGCAGAGGCTCCCCTTGTCGGATTCAACTGCCCGGCGTTGTCGCCCCAGCTGGTTGAAAGCGAACTCTTTGGACACGATCGGGGCGCCTTCACCGGCGCGGATGCCTCGCGAGTCGGGCGATTCGAACTGGCGGATCGCGGCACCGTGCTGCTGGATGAAATCAGTGAAATCGAATTGCCACTCCAGGCCAAACTGCTCCGCGTGCTCCAAGAAAAAACCTTTGAACGAGTCGGTTCCAGCATTTCACGCTCGGTCGACACGCGGGTACTGGCCACCACCAACCGGGATCTTCTGCGGGAGGTTCGGGAGGGACGGTTCCGCCAAGATCTCTACTTCCGGCTGGCCGTGGTTCCCATCGCCGTCCCCCCGTTGCGCAAGCGCCGCGAGGATATCCCCGCCTTGGTTCGGTACTTTCAGCGACTCGCGGCCGAGCGGTTGGAACAGTCCCCGCCGCCAATTGATGAAAATGCCATGGATGTGTTGGTCAACCACTACTGGCCAGGCAACGTTCGCGAACTGGAGAATATTGTAACACGGGCCTGTGTTTTGAGCGGACAGCCCACGATTACAGCGGACCAATTGCGCCCCTGGCTCATCGAAGCGCCAAGGACGACCGCGGACGACAAACAAGAAGTATCGGACGGAATCATCGAAGTGGGGATGAGCCTACAGGTCATGGAACGCCGATTGATCGAGGCAACGCTGGAGCATTATGGCGGGCATCGCGCTCGCACCGCCAAAGCATTGGGCATCGGAATCCGAACCTTGGCCAACAAGCTTCGCGGCTACGGCTACGGACCGCGAGAAAAATCGTTTGGTCGAGCGGCATGAGGCATGCGGTTCGCCATGGTTTTCCCTGCTCCGGCCGGACTCAAATCCAACCTCGCCGCGATTTCGGGGAAATCGGAACGAATCAAGTTGAACGAGGACGCCAGTGTGCTGGAGCGGACCTTTTCGGAGAACATGGATGACGGTGAATCAGGGACGAGCGAGGTTGAAATCGAACGAAGCGACGGGGACGACAGCGCGGCGGCGATCGGCAGATTCTGCCGCTTACGACCCGCACGGATTGCCGCTACCCGCCCGCTCATCCCAACGATCGCGCCCTGCGCGGCAGCCGGCGAGCCCCCGACCAGATGGCACTAACTCGCGTATTTCGAAGTGGTTAAACGCGGCACGACGGCCCCGTGGCAACGCAATCGCCGAGACGTGGCACGCCGATTGCTCCCAGCGAGTCCTCGCCGGGCAGCCTTCCCGAGACCACCACGCCCTCCTGAACCACGCCCGGCAGGCGAATCCGTTTGCACGGCCCCGTTCGAACCAGCGTGTTGCTCGGGCGGCCAGCACGGGGCGTTTCCCGATCGGACAGCCCCCGTGGAACACGATATCGCGTTGCCGACGGCCCTGGCGGGTCGTCGCACGGCCGGAGTTGGCCCGCGCTGTCTCCGGACGCACTCCGAGACTCCGGACACGCGCCCCCCGCTGTCGGCGACGGATGAAGAGGATGGCATGGCGGCGAGGCCGTCATGTTCCGCCCCGAGATCGGGGGCTACGTCTCCGGTCGCCGGCTTGTATGTCGGAATCGCTTCGACCGACTGATGTCGCTGTTGAGTCAGCGAAATGGAACGACGCAACATGGAGGCATCGCTGATGCTCCCTACACTTTTCGACAACACGACGATTCCCGCGCTACAAGAAGTCGTCGGTTTTACCCAGGCACGGCACAACGTATTGGTCGGGAATATCGCCAACGCCGATACCCCCGGTTATCGCGTGCGCGATCTCTCGGTGGATACCTTCCAAGATCGACTCAAGGAATTCATTGCGGCCCGGCGCGGTGGGAGGACACAAGTGAATTCCCCCGGCAGCCCGTACCGAAGCGAACCGCAAGATGAAATCCGAGAAGTCCGTGAATCGCTGAAATCCATTGAGTTTCTTGACCAGAGTAATGTCGGTATTGAACAACAGGTTACTGAAGTCGCCAAGAACCATTCGCTGCACAACGTCTCGGTGGCCATTATGAAAAGCCAATTCCGGCTGCTGCAAACCGCGATCAGCGAACGGGTTTAGTCACGCGGCCTGGTTAACGCCGTAAAGGGTCCGGTCGCGGCGCCCGCGGCCGTGGCTTCAACCGCCGGTAACCAAACCTCTTTCCCGCTCCCGAGAGTGTCTGGGCGAGAGGACGAGCGATCGGTTTCGTGATGGCTTTTTAGAGTCTTAGGAGTTGGACGAGCCATGTTGAAAGCCCTTGACATCAGCACCAGCGGCCTGGTTTCTCAACGAATTCGGCTCAATGCCATCGCCAGCAACGTGGCCAACGCCTCGTCGCTGCGAAATGAAGATGGTGAAGTAAAACCGTTTCAGGAGAGGTACGTGGTGTTCCAACCTGACGAGGAACTGAAAACCTCCGAAGGGGCCATGGGGGTCAAGGTTGGTGCCGTCCGCGCCGAGCAGGTTGAACCGAATTACCGCTATGATCCGGGACACCCCATGGCAGTCCAAGAAGGTGAATGGAAAGGATATGTTGCTTACCCAAACATTGACATGATGAGTCAATTCGTTGATTCGCTCGTGGCCACCCGCGCATACGAGGCAAACCTGGGCGTGATGGAGATAACCAAAAGCATGAGTCAAAGGGCCCTGCAAATCATCGCCTGAATATCGCGCCAGCCTCGGTTCGCGTGGGGTATAACGGGCGATTGCGGAGATGAACGGAAACGAATGACGCGAGCCGGGACGTGACCCTGATCTCCGTCCCATGCGCGTGCTATTGATTACGGAGAACCGATTCCATGGATCCAGTTCAAGGCATACAGGCTTCAAAGGTATCCCTGCCTCCCATGCCTCCGACTTCCCCGGAATTGACGGAAGTGACGAAAAATGGGGAGGCTTCGTTCAAGAACCTGTTGGTGGAAGGGATCAATCAGGTTAACTCCATGCAGCAGCAGGCCGACCAGGCCGTCGAACAATTGGTGACGGGCGAGGAGGTTGATCCGGCCACGGTGCTCACCTCGATCCAGAAAGCGGACATGTCGTTTCGCATGATGATGCAAATACGCAACAAACTGATGCAAGCCTACGAGGAAATCAAGAATATGCGAATTTGAGAATTGGTTGTTGGTTGGTGATTATTCAGGCGCCCCACGGTTGTTCACGGCGGTCGCGAGGTCCAGCCGTCTTGCATGAGCCGGCGAGCATCGAGGGACGCGGTTTTTGAGGGATTGCTGTCACATGTGGCTCATGGACGGGAGGGAGTTCCACGGATGGACTTTCTGAACAGAGCGGCATCCGAGCTGGGCGACATCTTCAAGAGCATGACGCCCGGCTCACGGATAACGGCCGGGCTCCTGTTGGCGGTGATTGTCATCAGCCTCGTTTACCTGCTGGTGTTTTCCAGCAACCGGGCCGACCGATACCTGTTCGGTAGCCGGGAATTCTCGGACCCGGACATCGCGGCCATGCAACGGGCATTCGGCGCCGAGAATCTCGACGAGTACGAACTTGAAGGAAAACGGATCAAGGTACCGGGCAATAAGCGCACGCGGTACATGCAAGCGTTGGACAAAGCCGGGTTTTCCCCGGCGGATATTGAAGCCGACATCGATGCGATCCGTGAACGCGGGTCAAGCATGTTCGAGTCGGAGGAGGAAAAGGAATTCTGGCGGAGCCAGGCCCAGCAGCGGAAATTGGGACGCGTGATTTCCAAGCGACCGGAAGTCGATGGGGCCACGGTCCAGTACAGGGAAGTGAAAAAGCGAGGGTTCCCGCCCGAGACGGAGCGGCGGGCGACCGTGGTGGTCTGGGGCCGGAACAATCGTCGCCTGGACCGCGACGTGTCAAGGACCATTCGCAAGACCGCGAGTGCCTGGTTCGGCATCCAGCCCGAAGACGTGGCCGTGACCGATGTGAATGGTGATGTTTTGCCGGTTGGCGAGGGAGGGGAGGGGCTGAGCAAGGAAGCCCGGATGTACGCGGACGCGAAGAGCTTTTACGAAGAGTACTACAGAAACAAGCTCCAACAAGCTCTGCCGTATTTGGGAGAAGGATTGGTCGTCGCGGTAAACGTCGAGATGGACCCAACCATTTCCAGCCAATCAAGCAAGGTGACGGTCGATCCACAAACGGTGGCGGTGGAATCGGAAATGTTCACGAAGACAAGCCAAAGTGGAGCGGGGGACGGCGGCCGTCCCGGTTCGGTGCCGAATGAGGTTCGCGGAAACGAACCGCGCGCCCTGACCACCGCCACTAGCCCGAAATCTTCTTCGGACGAAGAAAGTGAACAGCAAGTGTCGATAACCGGGCACGAACAGACGGAACAACAGCGGGCGGGACTCGTCCCCAAAACGCTCACGGCCGCCGTCTCGATTCCCAAAAGCTATTTCAACAAGGTGTGGCGCGAGCGTAATCCAGTAGCCGAGGGCGAGCAACCGGTGATGCCCACCGACGACGATCTCAATGAGATCCAAAATGAAATCGTCCCACGCATCGAGGATATCGCCGTCCAGTCGCTGCCGCTGCTGGATCCCGGCGAAGACCAGTACGACCAGGTGGAAGTCATGACGTATGACGACCTGCCGGCCGAACCGGTGGAGCCGCCGGCCTTGACCTCCACGCTCATGCTCTGGTTCACCAATCATTGGAAAACGTTGGGGTTGTTTGGCGTGGGGCTGATCAGCCTGTTCGTCTTGCGGGGCATGGTGCGGGCCACTATCCCCGCCAAGTCGCCCGACACGCCGGCCCTCTCCTCGGAGTTTTCCTCCACGGAAGACCAAGCCAGCGAGGGCGAGGAAGAGGCGTCGCCGGCGGTCTTGCATCGCCGTAATCAACCGACAGGCGAGGCACTGCGGGAAGAACTCACGAACATGGTCCGCGAGGACCCTGACGCCGCCGCCAATATTCTCCGCACCTGGATTGGAGATGCCGCATGAGTAACGAAGCACTTCGACGCGCGGCGATATTGATTGCCAGCCTGGATACTCACAGCGCTGACGCCCTGCTCGAGGAAATGTCGCCCGACCAGGCCACTTTGATTCGTAACGCGGTCCTGGAACTGGGAGAAATCGACGTTGTCGAACAGCAGGAAGTTATCCAACAATTCGTCGGCAATCAATCCCCGCCGACGGCGTTTTCCGACGCCGGCTCCGACATTATTCCCGATCTGGCACGCAAACTGGATCGCGATCCAAACGCCAACTCAAACTCCAACACGGAGGTTTCGAACCAGACGCCGGGACAACCGGATAATCGTCCATTTGCCTTTCTAGACTCGGTGGAATCGGGCGAACTAGCTCGCGTACTCTTGGGAGAGCACCCGCAGACGGTGGCGATCGTGGTGGCGCATCTCGCGCCGGACCGGGCGGCGGACGTGTTGGGACACTTGCCACGCCAGCGGCAAACGGACGCACTCATGCGAATCGCCCGCCTCGACGTGCCACACCCCGACGTGATCCAAGATCTTGAACATGAGATGCACGGCCTATTGGTAAACCAGGGACTCCATGAGGCCGTGGGAGCGGATGGGGTGGCCGCGGTGACGGCCATTCTACACAACACCGCCGGCCCGGCGCGTCAGGACCTGGTGGCCAATCTCGCTCAACAAGACAGAACGCTCGCGAAACAACTGCGGGGCCCCCAATCCGGACAAGAGCCCCGGGGGAGCGAGCCGACAAGGCCGCTGCCAGATCGGGGTAACACGAGCACCCCCCCCTCCGATCCCCTTGCCGGCGCGGGACCGGATCAGAAAACCAGCCCGAAAAAACCGTTTACGCCCAGCGTGCATTTTTCCGACCTGGAACATTTGGACGGCCCGGCGCTGGTCCAGATCCTCAACCGATGCCCCCCCAACACGACGTTGCTGGCCTTGGTGGGCGCCAGCCGGAAGTTGGTGGAGCGAATCAGCGAGCAACTACCGAAAGACGAAGCGGCTCAACTGGACCAAAAACTCCAAGCAATCGGACCATTGCGTCTGGACGACGTGCAGCGCGCCCAACGGACAATGAGCGAAGTCGCGCAACAACTAATCGATGAAGGATGTCTCAACCCGTCGCGAATAAGACGGCTGTCCGTCGCCGCGTGAACAGAGCGATTCGTTCCCGGTGACCGAACCCTGTGGTTCACCTGGTGAACCCCCACCAAAGACCTTTGACTAGGCTGGTATTTGAATATGGCATCCGTGATCAAATCGGGGCGAGTGATTCCGAGCGGGACACCCGTGCGGCAAACCGAATATAACCTGCAAGACATAAATCAGGCCGCCTCCGAACATCTTGAGACGGTCAAGAAGAAAGCCGCCCGAATTGTACTGAAGGCTCAAAAGGAAGCCCAAGAGGTACGGGTGAAGGCCGAGGAAGAAGGACGCCAAAATGCCCGGAAAGCGGCCCGGGAAGCGGCGCTGGCCGACGTCGAGGCCCGCTGGCAAACACTGATGCCCGCCCTGCGAACAGCCGTTGAGTCGGCGGCCGAGCTGAAAGCCACCTGGATCAGACAATGGGAACAAAACATCGTGCGCCTCGTCGTGGCCGTGGCCGAGCGGATCATCCGCGAAGAAGTAGGCCGACAGCCGCGAATTTCGAAGACTTGGATTCGAGAAGCCCTGGAATTGGCCAGCGGCTCAACCACCATCACCCTCCATTTGAACCCCGATGACCATGCGGCTCTGGAGGACTACCGCGAGGTCCTGACACAACAGTTCAGCCAATTGGCGGATACGGATATCGTCGCCGACCCCGGCATCTCCGCCGGTGGATGCCGCGTGACCACGGACCATGGATATCTGGATCAACAAATCGAGACACAACTGTCCAGAATCGAAGAAGAATTGACCTCCTGACTTCGCCTGACTTCGCGAAACGCGACCCCTTGAACCCAAGAGGTTCGATGAGAAGCCATGACAAAACCAATTCGGTTTCCTTTCCCCCAGGGACTTTTAGGAGCAGGACCACGTTTTGTCACGGACAGTAAAACACTAGAGAACTCAAACTGAAAACTTTACATGATGACTAGCTGGTAAAGCCCGGCTCCGAGGGCTTGTTCCAAACATGGCTACCGCCGGAAACGGCCCGAATTCAATCACCTGACAATCACCGGAAACCAACGGGTTTTTCAGCGTTTACGCCGCTCAAAGAGCCTTACACGTTTGCGCTTTGAGTAGAAAACATCCTCGCGCGATGAAGAGAATGCCGCGCGATGCCCAATCCATGCAACGAGTAAACCGAGCATGTCCGAAGACCTTCTAGAACTGTTGCCGCGAATCATGACCACCCAATTGGTGGGAAGCTTGGTGCACACGGATGGACAGGCCATGGCCGTGGCCGACTGTCCGGCACCGATCGGGGCGCTGGTCGAAATCGAACGCCTGGCCGGCCCGCCGCTGCGAGGAGAAGTCGTTGGCTTTCGGGATGACCATACCATCATCTATCCGCTCGGGCAGGTAACTGGCGTGCGTCGCGGTAGCACCGTGCGCGTGGTGAAGACCACTCGTTATCTCCGGGTGGGGGAAGCCCTGTTGGGGCGAGTGATCGGGGCGGAAGGCAATGTGTTGGACCAAGGGCCGCCGCCCGGTTGCCTCGCGCGGACTCGTCTGGATCGACAAGCTCCAGCCCCCGTCGAACGTCCACGTATCCAACGGCCCCTGAGCACTGGAATACGAGCGATCGATGCCATGTTGACCTGTGGTCGGGGACAGCGGATTGGCATTTTCTCCGGCTCGGGCGTCGGCAAGAGCGTGACCCTCGGCATGATGGCCCGATATACGGCTGCCGATGTCAACGTGATCGGATTGGTCGGAGAACGGGGGCGGGAAGTGAATGAGTTTCTAGAGCGGGATTTGGGACCGGAAGGCTTGGCTCGCAGTGTCGTCGTGGTGGCCACCAGCGACCAACCGGCCCTGACGCGCGTGCAGGCCGCGTTCACCGCCACCGCCGTAGCCGAGTATTTCCGAGATCGAGGTAACCACGTCCTGTTGATGATGGATTCGTTGACCCGCGTGGCCTTGGCCCAGCGTGAAATCGGACTGGCAGCCGGCGAACCGCCCACCACCCGCGGTTATCCACCTTCCGTTTTCGGCATGCTTCCCAGATTAGCTGAACGGGCTGGTTTAACGGCGAAAGGAAGTATTACCGGCTTCTACAACGTCTTGGTCGAGGGAGATGACACCAATGAGCCCGTCAGCGACACCGTTCGCGGTCTCCTGGATGGCCATGTGATGCTGTCCCGGGAATTGGCTGCCCAAGGACACTATCCGGCCATTGATGTGTTGAACAGTATTAGTCGGTTGATGCCCGCCATAACCTCCCTCGAACACCAGCATGCCGCGCGCACCACTCGCCGACTCCTCGCGGTCCATCGGGATCATGAGGACCTTATTTCCATCGGAGCATACCGCGCGGGAAGCAATCCGCTGGTCGACACGGCGATCCACATGAAACCAGAAATCGATCAATTCCTTTGCCAAGGCATGGACGAATCCACCGAATGGGAGGCCACCGTCGAGAACTTCGCGGCATTAGCCCAGCGTTGTCAGCAAAGTAAACCGAAAGTCGAGAACAATGCCAATGCCTAAGGCGGCAGGGCCGCCAACCAAATCGGGACTCCGCACAGGGCTGGCGCGCTCCCGTTGGTCGCTCACGTCAAGGATGCGCGCACCGTGCGCGCAGGTTACGCTCTAAGGCTCTAACAGCCCGTAAAGAATTTTATGTGATTGTGCGATCATGACCAACTTCAAATTCCGATTACAGCCGCTGATGAGGCTGCGTGAAGCCGAGCGTGATCGGTGCCGCGAGGAATTGGCCGAGGCATATCGAGCTGAACAAATCTTGTCGGATCGCCAGCAAGCGATCCGAAAACAGATTGAGGACACCAGGGAATTGTCGCGACGCAGGTCGCAGCCCGGCTCCATCGCAGTAGACGGATTACTCGACACGCACCGCCACGAATTGGGACTCACCACGGAATTGCGGCATCTACTGGTCCAACACGAGACGGTGCGGGCGGAAGTCGAACGTCGTCGTGAAGCACTCATGGCAGCCAATAAGGAACTGCGTGTTCTGGAGAAACTGCGAGAACGGGAGAAGGAGGGGTTTCGGCGCGAGCAAGAGCGTCTTGATATCCGTCAACAGGATGAGATTGCCTTGCGGCGTCACCGCGCGGGGCAGGGGGAGGATCGATCATGAAAAAGATCTTCTCGCTCGCCGGGGCCGCGTTCACTTACTTTTCGATCGCGACCGTGATGGCTCTGATTACCGCCGCCGTGGCGCTGTGGTTCAAGGGGGCCTTGGACGAAGGGCGTCTATATCGCGTTCTAGCGGCGCTTCACGGAATTGACATGGTGGCGATGCAACAACAACTGCTCACGGAGGAAAATGAGATTGACGATGAAATGCCATCTTATGCGACCCGACGAAAACTGTTGACCCTGAAGAGTCTCGACCAAGAACTTCGAAAAAGTGCGATCGACAACGCCTGGGCGGACATGAATGAGATGCGGACACAACTGGAAATGAAGAGTAAACAGTTTGAGGAAATCAAGGAGAACTACGCCGAGAAACTGCAACGGACCTCGGATGAGGAGCAGGCCGTGGCGCTCAAGGAGGTGCGCCGCACGTTGGAGGCCATCAAATCGGAGCAAGCGAAAGAGCAAATACTAAAGATGCTCGAAGATGACGCCATGGATGATGTTGTAACCATCATGAAAAACATGCCGATTGATAAACGCAAGAGGATCATCGGCGAATTTGAACAAGGCCCCGATGTGGAAGCCCTGTACAAGATTCTCAGCAACATACGAGAGGGCGAACCGCTGGCCTCGGAGATCAAGGAAACGCAAGACAAGCTGAAAGACTTTTGAAAGCTCTCATGATGGCTCCGTTCTCCGCCGCACCCCGGCTTTCGCCGCGCCCGAATTGACAACGTACGTATCAGCGACCCCCAGTCGTGGAGGCCAACGCGTCATCATGGAACTTCCCATACTCGATCGTTCTACACCGCACCCGGGCGCCTCCGGGCCCGGACCGCCCCGAGGAGGGAAGGAAGCGGCTGGCGCCGAGGCCCCCTTTTCCAACTTGATGAAGTATCGCAAGGATCTCGCTAAGTTGGCGACCAACGGCAAAAAAGAAAACGATCAGCTCGCGCCCGCGGAAGCGGCACCAGCGGATTCCACGGAGCCGGCGGGCGTGACGCGCGCGGATGATCAGCGCCGGGACACCACCACTTCCCAGCCCAACGGAGGCGACAGTACCACGCGCGTGGTCGCGGCGGATAAAACAGGCGACGGGGAAGGGCAGGAACAGGTCGAGCAACACGAGCACGATGTGACTGACGAAGGGATTCCCGAAGTGGTGCTCGACGCCGTGCCACCTTCCACTCGCGAAGTGGACCCCCCGAACGCGTCTCCGTCCACTGGTGATCCGACAGAAGCCGGTGAGGCAGCCGAGCTGGATGCCGAGCGGATTGAACCCAGGCAGCCAAGGGCCGAACAACGAACTGAGCGGGCGCGGACAGCCCACGGAGTCGAAACACGGGAGGAACAACCGAACGGGAAAGCGGAAACGATGCCTGGGCCACCGAAGTATATTTCAGGCGGTCGGATTGTTCCGGGTGGAAAGCTGCCCGACGCAAGCCGTCCTCCCGTTGGTCGGACTCGCGGCGGAGAACGTCATCCGCGACCGGTATATCTCGCGTCCCAAAAAGGGCCGCTCGATCCGCATGAACCGCGGGCCGGACAAGCGGGGAAAACGCCGGCGGACGAAACGCCGCGACGGCCTGGAAGCCAGACGCTGGAAACGCCCGCTGCCGCCGAGACGCCGGGGGATGACACCGCGGAACCGCCAGGGGAGTGGCCAGAACGTACAGCGGCTTCGCCGCCGACCAGTCCCGGAGAGGAAGTGCCGGAACATCAACCAGGGCAACCGCCGACCAGCAAGTCGATCACGGTATCGCCAGACGAGCCGGCGCAACGGACAAATGAGTCAACGGCGAACTCGGGGGCCGCACCGAAAACCGCTATGTCGGACGATCAGGCAAGCGATGCACCGGAGGGCAAAACATCGCGGCCACCCGGTAACAAAACCACCAAGGTGGGCAATACAGAAAAGGTGCTCGCGGAGACGGCGCCCCCCACGGCGGCGGAACCGACGGACGAACTGCCAGAGAACACGACGGTGGAACAGACGTCGACAGCGGCGGGTGAGACGATGGTCATGTCGGATGAAGCCCTCCAACAGGCGACGGACAAAACAGATAAAACCGATAAAACAGACAAGGAATCCCGGAAACGAACCGATGCTCCAACCAGGGGGCCGTACGGTGGCGGGCGTGGTACCACGAACCGCCCCTCGAACGCCACGATGCCGGCGATGACTGCCGTGACCGGAGGCGATGGAGCGGTTGAAACGGAGGCGGATCCATTATCCACTTCGCGACCACTGAGCGATTCTGGCGCCGAGGAGCCGGGAAGGGAGTTCTTCGAACTCCGTGGACCAGCCGACCGGAATCCCCAGAGCTCGACTTCGGTGGAACGAACGGCCGAACAGGAGTCAGGCGGTGGCGCCTCGCGAACCGAAAACGGGCGTGA
Source organism: Planctomycetota bacterium (assembly GCA_051745935.1). Classification (GTDB taxonomy): domain Bacteria; phylum Planctomycetota; class Planctomycetia; order Pirellulales; family Pirellulaceae; genus JBNJEM01. The sequence continues at coordinate 7,061 of JBNJEM010000035.1, read as the reverse complement.
GCTGTCGCAACTGGAACAAACTCGGCTCGTTCAACGCGCCGCGCGAGCAATCCAAGCAGCACCGCAGCGAGGGGGGATGGTCCGGTTGCGGTTGCATCCCCCCGAACTCGGATCCCTGCGGGTCGAGATCCACATGAAGAAAGAAGGACTCAATGCCCGGCTGGAGACGGAAACGCAAACGGCCCGTAACGTGCTGCTGGAGCACCTTCCGCAATTGCGTGATCGCCTGGCGGAACAGGGTATTCGGGTTGAACAGTTCGATGTCGACGTGACGCAACAAGATGGTGACCAGACGCGGGGACAAGCCGGCCAAACGCATGATTCCGCCGGTGAGCGGCGGGAATCCAGTTCAGAGGAATCCAATCAAGACGAACCACGCGACGAGCAAGGCATGTCGGACGGAAACACGACCATACTCGGTCAGCAAGAATTCGACGTGATCGCGTAACCGGTTTTGGAAACCATGACAAAACCGCTCGCGTTTCCTCTCACCCAGGGGATTTTGGGAGCGGGTGTCACGTTTTGTTACGGGCTGTAGAAAAGTTCATTTGGCTCGTTCCGCCATAAACAACACCCTCCCAGGAAGGACAAAAATGGATGTGCTACCACCCACCAGCACGATTCCGCCCGCTCCAACGTCGCAATATGACGGCGGGGGATTAGCGGACACGGATATCGATCAGTTCCTCAAACTGATGATTACGGAGCTGCAAAACCAGGATCCCTTGAACCCGATGGACAATGGCGAGATGTTGCAGCAGCTCAGCGACATGCGTTCGATCGCTTCCAACGACAAACTGACCGAGACACTGGATGCCGTGTTGGTGGGCCAAAACGTGAGCACCGCCAGCGCGTTGATCGGAAAGGACGTCAATGCCTTGACCGAGGAGGGAACCAATGTGCAAGGGGTTGTGGAACGGGTGAGCGTGCAAACGGCCGAGAATGGGGAAGCCAACAAGGTGCGAGTCCACGTCAACGACAAGAGTATCGCTCTTGGCAATATCCGCGAGATCCTGCCGGGGACCAGTGAATGAAGTATCGATCAACTGGATCACCAAGCACTAAGCACTAAGCACTAAGCACTAAGAACAAAGAACTAAGCACTAAGAACAAAGAACTAAGAACTAAGAACAAAGAACTAAGAACAAAGAACTAAGCACTAAGAACAAAGCACTAAGCACTAAGAACAAAGAACAAAGAACAAAGAACAAAGAACAAAGAACGTAGGCCAAAGGAGTAACGGGTCGAAGGCCGCTCAGCGCACTGTATCATTCCCCGGGGTTTGGCCCGGCCGGGATGATGACCGATCAACCACGAAGCGTGTATCGAGTAGATCCGGCCACCGCTCGGCTTGCACCGGGCGGGGCCATGATTGGGCGACGTCAAGCTCGTGCGGGAACTTCCAGCTGGTATTGGTTGCGAAGTCCGGTGCCTGGGTTTGAAACGCCCGTATGTCGCCATGGAAGGGGGAGCAGGAGTATGGGACTTTCAAGTGCAATGATTACCGCCTTGACCGGCATGTCCGGCGCGGAAACCCAGATTAGCGTGGTGGGCAACAACCTGGCCAACTCGCAGACGGTCGGATTCAAGTCTTCGGACGTGACGTTCGCGAACCAGTTTCTCAGCACGCTGAGCCAAGGTTCGCGTCCCACGGACACCAATGGGGGAACCGATCCGAAACAGATTGGGATGGGAAGCCAGGTCTCGCGGATCAAGCCGGATTTCAGCCAGGGCACGATTGAAATCAGCAGCAGCGAAACGGATCTCGCCATCCAAGGAGAAGGGTTCTTCATCGTCGAGGGCAATCAGGGGCAGCCGCTTTATACTCGCAATGGAATCTTCGACACGAACTCCGAAAACGAACTCGTGTCAGCCACCGGCAACCGGCTGCTCGGATACGGCGTGGACGAATCCTACTCGCTGCAAAAAACGGAGCTGCAACCGTTGACCATCCCGCTGAGCGCGAACATCGCGCAGGCCACGGAAAACGTGTTCTTCGAGGGCAACTTGACGCCGAGCGGAGAGGTCGCCGACACGGCGGAAGTGATTCAAAGCGAGGCACTGGAAGATTCGGCGACTGGGTCGGACATTATTGATACCACGCGGTTGGTGGACGTCCTGGCGGCGGACGGGACCAACGTGTTCGACCTGGGCGAGTTCGACGTGGGCGAGCTCTCTTACGCGGGCCGCAAGGGTGGCAGCTTGCTGACGGAAAAGACGTTAAACATCGACGAAGACACCGAGGTTTCGCACTTCCTGAAATTCCTGGAAGATGCGTCGGGTATTCAAATGTCGGAGGACATTCCCGAATCCGAAAACAAGATCCCGGGGGAAAGCGATAGCTTGTCGCCCGGGGGCTACGTCACCGATGACGGGCAGCTTCGCCTGGTGTCCAACAACGGAACGGACAATGCGGTCACTATCTCGCCTTCAGCGTTGGAAATGACGCAAGCCGACGGCACCACGTTCACGCCGGAGCTGGGTTTTTCGACGCTCCAGGCAGGCGCCGGTCAGAGCGCCACGGCCGACTTCGTGGTGTATGACTCCTTGGGCACTCCGTTGGACGTACGATTCACCACGGTGTTGGAATCACGCGATGGTGACAGCGCCACGTACCGGTGGTTCGCGGATTCAGGCGACAACGACCCGCCCGGCGTGGATCACGAAATCGCCGTGGGGACGGGTCTGATCAAATTCGATGGCGAAGGAAACATGGTGGAGGTGAGCAACGCCGACGTGAATATCGGCCGCAACAACACGCCCGCTGAGAATCCGCTCGATTTCACGCTGGATTTCTCGCAACTTTCCGGGTTTTCGGACGAAGAGAGTACGCTTGCCGTGTCGCGTCAGGATGGCTCGCAGTTAACCCAGTTGACGGAGTACTCCGTGGGCGAAGACGGTTTGATTACCGGGATTTTTGACAACGGGATGTCGCGTACCCTGGGCCAAATTCGGCTCGCGCAATTCACCAATCCCTCCGGGCTGGACCAGTTGGGCAACAATATGTACAACGTGGCGTTCAATTCGGGGCTTCCCATCGAAGGGAACCCCGGCAGTCAAGGGCTAGGAACGATCACGGCTGGCGCTGTGGAGTTGTCGAACACGGACACGGGGGAGGATTTGATCAAGTTGCTGACGGCTTCCACGCAGTACCGCGCTAACTCCCGCGTCATTTCCACCTCCCAGCAATTGCTGGATGTGCTGATGAACATGCGACAATGACGAATAGACGCAAATATGGACTGAAATATGGACTGATGTCATGATCAAGCTGAGTCGCCTGGATGGCGAACCGTTCGTATTGAACGCCGAGTTGATCCGGTATGTCGAGGCACGCCCCGACACGTTCATTACGTTGACGTCCGGCGAACGGGTCGTGGTAGCGGAAACAATGGATGAAGTGTTATTGCGGGCTGTAACGTACCAACAGAAGAAACACTTGATACCAGCGCCCGCTCGCTCCGCCCGTGACGCCATCGGGCCGCCCCCGGAAGGGACCGAGTGCGCGCGACACGACCACGAACGACACCAATGACGTGAAGGGGGGACGTGAACAACTGGGCGAAGTCGTTCCGAAACGTCTTTCCGTTTGCAGCATATATTTCACGCGGTTGGATTTTTCCGGGTGGAAAGCTGCCCGACGCAAGCCGTCCTCCCGTTGATCGGACTCGCGGCGGAGAAAGTCATCCGCGACCGGTATAGATAGACTGATAGCCAATGGATATCACAAGCATCATCGGATTATTCCTGGCCGTCGGCCTGATCCTCACATCGATTATTACCGGTACGGCGCCGTTGACGGCGTTCCTTGACATCCCCTCCGTATTGGTGGTACTGGGTGGAGCGAGCGGCGCCGCTTGTATTTGCTTTCCCTTGAAACAAATCCTTTCGGCGCCGAGAGTGGTGGCCAAGGTCTTCCTGAATCAGACCGACGACCCTCCCGAACTTATTGAACAGCTGGTGAGTCTGGCCGAGACGGCCCGGCGCGATGGGATGCTCGCGTTGGAGACGCGTCTGAGTGAAATCTCGAATTCGTTCATTCGGCTCGGGATCCAGATGGCGGTGGACGGAACGCGTCCGGAAGCCATGGAGGACATTTTACGAACCGAGATGAACTCGGTGGCTGAACGGCACCGCCATGGCAAGGCGCTAATGGGCCAAATGGGCCGTTTCGCCCCCGCCTACGGCATGATCGGAACCCTCATGGGCTTGATCATGATGCTCAGCGACATGTCCGATCCCTCCAAAATCGGAAGTGGCATGGCAACCGCGCTGATCACAACCCTCTACGGCGCTCTTGTCGCGAATGTATTCTTCATACCGTTCGCGGAAAAGCTAGGCTTTATTCATAAGCAGGAAATGATGAATTTTGAGATGATCATCCGTGGCATCATGGCGATTCAGGCGGGTGAGAATCCGCGCGTCGTTGAACAGAAGCTGAACACGTTCCTGCCGCCGAAACTGCGCGCGAGCGAGGAGGCGGCGTGACCATGGCGAGACCGGAGGATGAGGATACTGGCGGGGTCCCTGAATGGGTGGTCACGTTCGGAGACATGATGTCGTTGCTGTTGACGTTTTTCATCATGTTGATTTCACTCAGCGACATTAAGGAGGAAAACGACTATCAGCAGATGGTGGAGTCGATGACCCGGCGGTTTGGGTACGAAAGTTCCCTGCAAAGTTTCGTGCCCGGCCGAGCCAAACCACGGAATTCGGAAGTCGCCAAGGTGGCCAATACGGGACGCGCTCGCCGGATGCAAAAAACGATGGGTGGGGACAAGGCCGAGGCCCCGACGGGGGAGAATCCCCGGGTGCGGATCGTGCGTCCCGGCGAAACGGCCGAAACCGGAGCCGTCATCTTCTTCACCGAAGGTCTGGCGACCTTGGACGCCGACGCTCGGGACGATCTGGACGCGGTGGTGAAGTCGTTCCGTGGACAACCTCAAAAAATTGAGATTCGCGGCCATACTTCCCGAAAACCGTTGCCCGAAAACTCGGCCTTCCAAACCCACTGGGAGCTGGCCTTTACCCGTTGCTGGAATACCTTCGAATACCTGGTCCACCAAGGAATCGATCCCGAGCGGATTCGGATCTCGCAAGCGGGGTTCTTTGAGCCCATGCGCCTGGAGGCCTCGCCGATCGCTCAACGAGAGAATCCACGGGTGGAAGTCTTTATGTTGAACGAAGTTGTCAATGACCTGATGGGCACCAAGGAAGAACAGGAGATGCGGTACACGGATGGCAAATTTCCCTAGTTTATCGCTGGAGTGGTGGCTCTTGCGAGCGGACCGAAAGAGGAATTGACGCCATGGCGGAAAGTCAACCCCAAGACAACGAACCCCAAGCCAGCGAGCCCAAGCAAGGCGGCTCGATGGTTGGACGACTGTTGATCACTGGATTCATGGGCGCGGTCGTGATCTCCGAATGCCTGTTTGCTTATTTCTGGCTGCCCAGCGCGGATGAGGTGGCGGCACGGGTCGAGAACATGGCGAAAAAGGCCCAAAAAAACGGAAACAAGGAAGGATCGGAAGGCGAGCGAACCCTGGTGGTCGAGGTGGACCTCGGGGCGTTTACCATCACCAACCATCGCCTGACCAGCGAATCAACATTCCGGACCGATTTCCATTTGTGGGGGACCGTACGGGAGTCCGACAAGGGGACGTTTAGAAAACTGTTCGAGCGAAACCAGAACCGTTTTCGCAACCTGGTGCTGGAAGAAATCCAAAATAGTGAGAGAACTGACCTCACCGACCCCGGGTTGGGGTCGATCAAACGGCGATTATTAGCTAAAAGTAACGCTCTGTTTGGCCAACCCGTGTTGCGGGAGGTGTTGTTCGCCGAATACACGTTCGTTGAACTGTAGCCGAACCGCCACGGTCCCTGACGTTCCCGACGTTCTATGAGAAGTGCGGCCCCATGACCGACGAGATGGACCAAAATCTGGACCAAAGCGAGATCGAAAAACTGCTGCAGCAAGGCGGTGGCGGGGGGAACGAGCCGGAAGAGGACGCGGCGGCGGAGTCGACGGGCTCCGAGACGTCGGAGTCCGCGAGGGGTGACGGGAGTGAGAACCTGGGCCAGGACGAGGTTGAGACGCTGTTGCAGCAAGCCAGCGGCGATCAGCAAGAGGCGGAGGCTGAGCCGGCGCCCGAAGCTCCGCCCCCCGAGACAGGGCAGGGCGGCGAGACGCGGAATCAGATGGACCCGGACGTCCAGCTACTGATCAATCAAGCCGAGGAGGCGTTACGCTCGGTTGATCAACCGCAGGACAACGACTTACCAGGTTTGGCCCCGTTCCAACTGCAGCCGTTGACGGGCACGCCCGCCAACGTGGATCAAGCGTCGCTTGAGTTGCTGCGCGACGTGGAACTCGAAATGCGCATCGAGTTAGGACGCACGCACATGCACTTGGAAGACGTGCTCCAGCTACGCAAAGGATCCGTGGTGCCACTGGACAAAATGGCGGGCGATCCGGTTGACGTCTACGTCAACGGGCGGCTCGTGGCGCGGGGCGAGGTACTCGTGCTCAATGACAACTTTTGTGTCCGGATCGCGGAGTTGATTTCGGGCGAGGAGATCGGACATCGCGACTCGGCGTGATAAGCAGGCAGCCCAGCCCCTCCCGGCTGGTGGACGGGGATGCAAGCGATAGCAGGCAGTGCTTCATCCCGCCGGGGCATCGTGGAGAAGAGGGGGGTTGCCCGCTCCGTTTGCAGCGATTGGGCGAACGTCCGCAATGGCAAGCGGTATTCGTGCCGGGCACGTTGAAGGATGAGAGTAGAACCGCCCTTATTCGGTTCGGCAACGCCAGCTGTTTAGCTTGAGACAAAAAGGCGAATCACATGGCAAGGATGCCGCGGATGAACTCGGCCCGCGCGGCGACCCCACGAGCATGGCGGGGCACGGCCGCGATGAATGCCCGGGACACGGCGCGTGATGTCGGTGGGCGATTCCTGGGATGGGTGGACGCGCTCCGTATCAAACTTATATATTTCAGGCGGTTGGATTTTTCCGGGTGGAACGCTGCCCGACGCAAGCCGTCCTCCCGTTGGTCGGACTCG
>JBNJEM010000034.1:0-24997 GCA_051745935.1 Planctomycetota bacterium | reverse complement strand
GGACGGGTCTCCAGGCCCGTCTTTTCAAGTACGAAATATGTAGGACGGGTCTCCAGGCCCGTCTTTTCAAGTACGAAATCGTACTTGATCTGGTGTCCGAAGATCTCACGAAATGTGAGATCTTCAAACAATCGCAAAAAGACATTTATGCGCTGTAAAAGACGGGCCTGGAGACCCGTCCTACGCCGTCTTTATGCAACAATAGGGTTAATGGAAACCGCTCATCGACGCTGATAAGCGCTAATATACCGGTCGCGGATGACATTCTCCGCCGCCAGTCCGACCAACGGGAGGACGGCTTGCGTCGGGCAGCTTTCCACCCGGAACAATCCAACCGCCTGAAATATGCCGGTCGCGGATGACATTCTCCGCCGCGAGTCCGACCAACGGGAGGACGGCTTGCGTCGGGCAGCTTTCCACCCGGAAAAATTCAACCGCCTGAAATATATGTCACCAAAAGCGCGGTTCAAGGACCTGTCATGATCACCACTCGACATCATCGTTTATGGAAGATGGTTTGCCTGCTGGCAACCAGTAGCTTTGCTCTGCCGGCCGCCGCCCGTGCCCGGGACTTCGACGTGCGGCCGGGCTTCGCGGTGATTGACTCAATTGGTGACTTGCGAGGGGCCATGCGGCGCGGCGATCAAAAGATCCGCATGAAACCGGGCACCTATCGCGTGCACGAGGCGTGGCCGGACGATCCGCGATCGGTTTTCATTTGCGGTGGGTCGAAGAACACCTTTGACATGCGCGGCGTGACCATCGAAGTGCCCACCAGGATCTACCGCGATATGCGCGGCCCGGTGCATTCACTGGGCGGTTACCGGATTCGTGGCAACCATAATACATTCGAGGGTGCGACATTCGAAAATGTCGGTGACCATCCGCCGCACAGATCGCTGCCCGAGTTTTCGGTCAATGGGGACGACAATCACTTTGTCGATTGCGATTTCATTATTCGCGGTTCGGCCCCCCATGGCTACGGTGACTTTTACGGCAAAGGCGGCGGCGCGGCCGTTCGCTTGCGGAAGCATTCCGCCTTGCGCGTGGCGGGCGATCGCAACTTGATTGAGGATTGCCAATTTCGGATCCACACCTTCGGACACGGCATTTTCATGCAAGGGGCACAGGAGACGGTGATTCGCAACGTGCTGATGCGCGGGGATATCCGCCCGACCAATGAGATCTATCGGGAAACCAGCGGGCCCGCCGCCAAATATGATTACCAAATCATGTGGCCCAGTTGGAAAAAGGGACAGATGATTCCTCGCGACCAGATGGCGCACCTCACCGAAGACGGCATCCGTGCTTACACGCGCGGCTCGCGAGACGGCGAAACGCGGCGGACGGGAAAAATCACGGTCGAGAACTGCACGGTCATCCAAATGCGCGGCGGCATTACATTGACAGCCGCCGGCAAACCCGCGACCGTGACCGACTGCAAGGTCATCGACTGCCGCCATGGATACTCCCTCCCGACCGGCGGGGTCGCGCGCAATTGTCTGGGCAACGCGGCGTTTGGCCTGTTGTTGATGATGCCCTACAGTAACAGGCATGACGCGGATATCGAACTGGAGTTGATTCCCTCCGAGAAAGAAATGGGGGATCACGTGCTGGCCGCCATCACTGGCAAAGGTCATCGCATTCGCATTAGCGCTCCCAGTGGATATACTCCCGAGACGCGGCGTCCCATCGTGGTCGGGCGCTCGGGGGGCGGAAACTTCACCGGCCGCTGGAGCTCGCGGAACAGCAGCACCGAAGCGTTGCAAAAACATCACCGAGCCGCTCGCATCCGCCTGCAAAACGACACCCCCCACCCAGTGCGTGTCACTCAATATGCCGTCGGGTGTGAGATTGGAAGCCGCGCGCCGATCGCGGACGATGGCGACAAAACGCGGATCGGCGACGTGCCGAAACCGTGATTCCAAGCCGGGGTAACGACCCGGAAAACAAGCGGGGCGACCAGCAGCCGACTTTGATCGAGGAGCCCTGAGACGCCATAAGAAAACCAGTCAGGTTTCTTTTATCCCGGGGACTTCTGGGCGCGGCAACCACGTTTTGTGACGGGGTGTAATTCGACAGCGCCACTTTGGTTCGACCGATGAACGCAAAGCGTTACGATAGAAAGTTCTAGCACCACCGGCCCCGTGCCGATGGGGAAGTATCGAAGTGGCGCTGTCCAAGTAAAAACGCTTGATTCAACGAGGGATGACGATGGCTACCATTAACGTTCGTTGGAACCGGTTGAGTGCTTGGCCAGTCTTTCTGTCGATGTTGGCCACGGGGCTGATCGGGATGAGGCCAGATACAGGCCAGGCAGCGGATGACGTTGCCCCCAAGCCGGTCGTGCTCGCGGCGGGAGAAGACCTGTTCAAGATCGGCCCTTTGCTGCATGAGGACCGTTTTGAAAACCTGGATCGGTGGTCGGTGCAGGTGGAATCCACGGACGCCGATGTACCGGAGGCGCGGATCCGAGCAGCTGACCACAAGCTCGACGCCTTCGTGCCCGGCCGCGGCGCCACGATCTGGTTCAAACCCAAACTTGAAGGGGCGGTCGCGATTGTGTATCAAGTCCGCTGCCCGAAGAGCCCGGAAACGCCCGGCGTGGTACCGCGCGATGTCAACAACTTTTGGCACATGAGCGCCAAGCCGGATGCGCTATTGCGCCGTAATCGCTTCACCGGTGGGTTCGGCAGCTATCACGAGCTTCAGGGCTATTACTCAAGCACCGGTGGCCGAGACAATACCACCACGCGTTTTCGACGCTATCCGCGTGAAGCCAAAGGACGGCCGGCGGACCATATCGCCCTGGATCATCGGGATCACCAAGAGCCCTACCTGATCACGCCGGGCAAGACGCACACCGTGCAACTGGTCGCCTTCGACGGCATGGCGCAGTACATCGTGGACGGCCAGCTTGTTTACCAGATCGCCTATGGCGACACGGTGCGAGTCAAACACGTTGACAATGGCGAGACCCGATTCAGCAAGGTGGTCTACACCCGGGAGCGATTCCCAGGCTACACCGAAGGCTGGTTCGGCTTTCGCATGACCACGACTCATCACGTCTATTCCAACTTTCGCGTTTATCGGCTGAACCCCGTGAGCTCGCAATGATCCGACGTATCCGTTCACGGGTACCGCTACACGGCCTAGACACGCAAGGCCCGCATGGATGCCATGAACTTGTCCCGTGGTGGTTCACGCTCGCCGCTACAAGCCGGCCAGACACACCACTCCTGGCCGTCAGTCGCGTGGAACGTAACGGACCAGGGGACCAGCCGGTGGCATTTGCACCTGGAAAAGCCTTTCCTCAATATGTGCAACCGAGGTGCGAACCTCCGCGCCTATCAGTTTTTTGCCCGTGAGCGGTTACACACAATATACACCCTGCAGTTGCATAACGATTGAAGTAGGACGGGTCTCCAGGCCCGTCTGTTGGCGTGCGAAACCGACTTTGATTCACTGTCTGCAAAGTTCACGAAACGTGAAGTCTGCAAACATCCGCAAGATGACCATTTTCCACTGTGATAGACGGGCCTGGAGACCCGTCCTACGCACTCCTTTTTGCAACGTTGGGGTACATTCGGACTCTACCCCATGATCGCATATTCTATCAGAGGTTTTTGAATTTCGGCCGGCAAAGAATAAGCCGGACCGGGCCGGAGGCCCGCCAATGGCCGCCGGCGTTGGCGCATGCGCATCGCTCTCACCCGCTCCAGCTTTACTTCTGACCGTGCGGGCACTTCTTCAGACTGAGGAACCAATCCAACACCTTGGTGTCCTCCTTGGGCTCCTCCACTCGCTCCTTGGCCGTTCCGCACGATCCCGGCGGCGGGACAATCACGTCATCGCCAAGCTCCCAGTTGGCCGGCGTGGCCACCTGGTGCTCGTCGGAGTGCTGCATCGCGATGAGAAGCCGCTTAATCTCCTCCATGTTTCGCCCATTGGAGAGCGGGTAATATAGAATCGCGCGAACGGTTGCCTTCGGATCAATGACAAACACCGCACGGACGGCCTGGGTCGTGCTGGCGGCCGGCTGCAACATCCCGAACGCCTTCGAGACGTCCATCGTCAGGTCGCTGATGATGGGAAACGTCACTTCCACGTTCTTCATGCCCTTGTACTCGATCTTTTCAGCGATCGTTCGCAGCCAGGCGATGTGACTGTAGGTGCTATCGATGGATAGCCCCAACAGTTTGCAGTTCAGCTTTTCGAACTCCGGTTGCATCGTCGCGAACGTCATGAACTCGGTCGTGCACACGGGCGTGAAATCAGCGGGGTGAGAAAAGAAAATGACCCACTTGCCTTTATAATCATCGGGAAACTCAACGTGCCCCTGGGTCGTTTCGGCTTCAAACGCGGGGGCTTTTTCGCCAATCAACGGCATTCTGTTTTGCTCGCACATGTATACTCGCCTTTCCTGAAACGTCATGGCTTTTGCAGACGGAAAGGAACCTGGTTCCCACTTCTCAAATTGCTTTGATCTTAGAACGTCTAACTGGTTTCGTCATCGTTTTTGCGGCCGGTGACAAAGCCGGTTCCCGCTTCCAAAACTGATTGCATGATAGCCATAACAACATTGCTGACTCGTTTTCTTATGGCTTCCCGGCCTTTTTTTGCCAGCCACGGCCAATCTTTTTGGTTGGGAGAGCAGGGATCAGTGCTTGCCGTAGATCATCTCGACGCCCTTGCGCTGTGCCATGATGTACGCCTCCAGGGCCCGCATTTTGGGGCCGTCGGGATCGAGCAGGTCGGCGCGCACCGGATTCTCGACGCACCAGTTGATCATGTCGCGCAAAAGCGCGGCGCGCCCCAACTGGGTCTGATACTTGGGATAGGTCTCCGGGTGCGTGTTGGAGGCGTGGGGATGGCACATATCGCAGGAAACGGCGACGGTGCTTCCCAGTTCATCGGCACTATGGAAGATCCGCGATCCCTCGGCGACGAGCTTCTCGGTCTCGCGGCGCCAAATCAGCAAGTCGCGTTCCGTGAAATCGCCGTAGGCGTGCCCATCGCCCTGTTCGCCCTCAAGCACGTCCGAGTTATCCGCCGGCGGGTTGAAGGCGTGGGCGTCCTTTTCTTCGGCGACCCAGTCCCGGTCGGGATGGTCGCGCCGCCATTGGTCCATGAGGGTTCGAGCCAATGACGCGCCGGAGAGCTCTTCGGCTACTTCGGCGGTGTTTTCTCCGTCGCAGGAGGTCAGTTCGATTTTCTTCTTCGCGGGGGCCGTCTTTTGGGGCTCGGCATCGGAAGCCGTCCGCGACCCAGCCGGTTCGCCACCCGGATCAGCTTGTGTCGCGGAAGGTCGAGCGTCGGTGTTGGAAGCCGTCACATGGGACGATTTCGTCTTCACGTCACAACCAACCATCTCCATGCCGCAACCGGCCAACAGTGCGGCCAGGAACAGAGTGGACGCGAGCAGAAGGGCCCGGCCGGCACGATCTCGTATCAGTGACTGGTTCATGGTTTGTCCTCCCGGTTCATGAATTAATAGCTGGGCCGATTGGGCTTCGGCGGCAGATCCTGCTTGCCCCTGCTGGCCATGTATTTCTTGCTCACGGTGATCGGATTGCGGTTCCAGAGATTATAAATCTTGTCGACCAGGCCGTCCGGATGTACCTGGACCTCGCCATCGCCGCATCCGTCGGACGGATTGAACGGGTCGGGCCGGCTCATTTCAATGGTGAGCTCGGGCATTCCTTCCGGGGCGTAAGGCCACGGCCAGGCGGTGGAGAGCACGCCGTGGAAGTGGATGTTACCAATGCGATTGGTGAGCAACTGGTGCGTGTGCCCGTGGATGACGGTCACGTTTTCGAACCGGTTCAGGATCGCCTGAACGTCTTCGGCGTCGTCGGTCCAGAAGTTCCATTGTTTGTAAAGCTTGTACAGCGGCGAGTGGGAGAAAACGATCACGCGGCCGTCGGCGGGGACTTTGGCCAGATCTTCCTCGAGCCATTTCCGCTGCGATTCACCGACGGTGAACGGATTCTGTAGGCCATTGTCCAAGCCGGCGACGGTTTTCATTCGCTGCATGGGGGTCATGTTTCGCTCGGTCCAGAAATCCTCCTCCACCACGCTGTTGAGCACCACGAAGTGTACCCCTTTATGGTCAAAGGAATAGGTTGGCTCGCCAAACAGCTCTCGCCACTTCTGGCCCATGTCCAGGTACCAGTCGTGTTCTCCGACCATGATTCTCAAGGGAGCCTTGAGGTTTTCGAGAATCTCCGCGCCCAATTCAAGCTCTTTTTCCTGGCCGAGTTGGGCGAGATCGCCACCGTAGAAGACGAAATCGGGTTGGGGATCAAGGTTATTGACATCGTCGACGGCACGGAACAGTCCGCGCACGAAGCGGTCGTTTACATCTTTCTCGTAGAGATGCGAGTCGGAAATGTAAGCGAAGCGGAAGGGGGGATTCCCATCCGAACTCTCCGAACCCCGCGCCACGCTGACCGGCATGAACGAATGAGGCGCGGCCAGTCCGGCGCTGGCCGCCGCGGCCGCCGCGGATACCTTCAAGAAGGAGCGGCGGTCAAGGTTTCGCATCGAGCGGAACAACGCGTCTCGCTCTTCCATGTACTGGGTTTCAACGCTCTTGTAAGTAGCCATGTGGTCGCTCCTTATTCCTGGTCCTCGCTCTGTTCACCGCTGACCCGACGCTCGAACGGGATCACTCGTCGCTGCGAAAGCGCATCGTCTCGTTCGGGACGGTTCTTCTGGGCGACGTCTTGTTGCCGGCTAAACTCCCGCTGATTCTGCTCGGCGAAGCGGACGTCGGTCAGGGCGAAAAGGAAGGCAACCAGTTGGTCGATCTCTTCCTCATCCAGGGCCAAGGGCTCCATGCCACCATCGAGGAACGGGTTGGCCTCGCCGCCGGTGTTGTAATGATCGATCACGTCCCACAAGGTCGCCAGAGATCCATCGTGCATGTAAGGGGGCGTGATGCCGACGTTCACGACCATGGGCGTCCGGAAGGCGCCCATGTCGACTCGGTTTCGAGTCACCATGAACCGCCCCAATTCGCTGAGGTCGGTGCCCACCGCCAGCTCGTCGAGTCTTTGTTCCGATGGATCCGCTTCCAGCAGCTTGATGGCTCGCCGCCCCAGCTCTTCGAAGTTCTGGTGCCGCGCCGAAACGCCCACGTTGTGGAACCGGTTGTCCGTCCCCAACGGGTTGGACTTGTTGATCGGGTGACACGCCGCGCACCGGGCCTTCCCGTTGTATAGCTCGAAACCCGCGACGGCGTCCGGCGATATCGCATCTTCATCGCCGTCGAGAAACCGGTGGAACGGCGTATCGACGAAGACCATGGTTCGCTCGAAGGTGCCAATCGCGCGCCCGAGATCCTCGTAATTCATTTCGCGACCGTAGGCGTCACGAAACATCTTCTGGTATTCCGGGTCGTCCTTGATGGCATTCACCGCCGCTTCCTCATTCGGCATCCCCATCTCGACGGGATTAAGGATGGGCTGCCTGGCCTGGTGATCCAGCGTGGGAGAACGACCGTCCCAGAAAAAGACCTGCAGCAACACGGAGTTCAGCGTGGTGGGCGCATTCCGCTTGCCGAGTTGGCCGTCAATTCCCTTGGAGACGGGCAGTTGATCGGTGAAACCTCGAGTCACGTCGTGGCAGGTCGCGCAGGAGACCGTCCCGTCGGCCGATAATCGCTTGTCAAAGAACAGCTTGCGTCCCAGGTCCACGCGTTCCGGCGTGATCGCGTTGTCCTCCGGCACGAACGCCTTCCAAATCACGGGATCGAACGCGCCCGGCACCGCCTCCACATTCCGCTCTCCCAGTAAATCCGAAAACGCGTCCTGCTGGTACTCGACCGTCGCGGCCCCGAGTTCGTCTCGAGGAATTCGCGCCTCGGACCCTTCGTTTGGGTTCGCGCGGGAGACGACAGCCGCGAGCAGCGCGACCCCGATCCCCGCCAGCCACGGGCCATTTCGCGAAAGAGCTGCATGCAACATGGTGCTACCTCCAGGTCAAGAGTACGTTGGAAAGCCACGCCGTCTTATCCGGTCGCGGACTGTGTAGAGCGTAAGATCCCGTAACAAAACCGTCCAGATGTCCCGTAATCCAAGGGGTCTTGGAAGCGAGAACTCAGTTTTGTCGCGGGCTGTAAAAATATCTTGTTGTGTCTGAAAACCCGTGGTGCGTGAACAGGAATGGTGGAAAGACGTTAAACTCGGCGACACTCGGAACAAATGCCCGAAAAGTGAACCGAAAAATCCTCGATTTCGAATTCGTGGTTCGAGATGTTTGGAAGTGGCAATCCGTCGCACCGGGTGTCCTGAATGTCGATTACTTTTCCACATCGTCCGCAGATCAAGTGATGATGCCGATCCTCCCTTCCGTCGAAGCGGGCTACCGTGCCCGGATGATGCAAACGACCGATGATTCCCATTTCCACAAGCATGCTCAGCACGCGGTATACGGTCATGCGCGATAGCCCGGGAATACGGCCTGACAAGGCATCGTAAACCTGGTCGGCGGTCGGGTGATCTTCTCGCTGCAAGACGGTTTCCAGGATCTCGCGACGCTGGACCGTCACCGGTAGCCCCCGCTGGCGGCAAAGCGATTCAAATGCCTGCAAACGTCTCTTGACATCCTGCTTTTTCATTGATAAAAAGTACCATTCATCATGGGCTTAGTGTAACTTTTTTAGAGAAGGTTTGTCAACCGTCTTGTCATTTTCACGGCGGTACCGCCTTGAGGTTCCGCCGTTCAGGCGTGGTCGAGTGGTGTTGCGTCGCGGTCCAATGATTCATGCTGTCGGGGAAGTGGATCAAGAGCCGAACAAAGTGCTGGTTCCGCAGGCCGAGCCCGGCGGTGTATAATTGAAGTGTCCCTCGTTTCATACAAATGGAAGCAAGACACATTGGCAAAGAACCGCTGGATCTTAATAGACGGGTATAACCTGCTCCATGCCAGTGGCGTGTTCGGAAGGGGGGGCCGGACGTCTTTGGAGAGCTCCCGAGAAGCGTTGCTGGATTGGCTTGGACAGGTGCTGGATGATGCCCAACGACGACGAACAACCGTCGTCTTCGATGCCCACGACGCGCCGCCGGGGCTACCGCGTTCGGCCCGGAAGCACGAGCTTCGGATTCACTTCACGCCGCGTGGAACCGAAGCGGATGACATGCTGGAAGAATTGATCCGCAATCATTCCAGCCCTCGCGCAGTGACGGTCGTCTCCAGTGACCACCGTCTCCACCGGGCCGCTCGACGGAGGAAGGCGAAGGCTGTCGACGCGGAACAATGGGTGTCCCAAGTCCGGCTCCAATCAGCCGATGAGGCGCCGGCGGAGAAACCGCATGTAAGGTTGGAGCCCGAGGAGCTGAAAGATCTCCTCGACGGGTTGCCCGAGGATTAGGCAAGATAGGCGGCCACGTTGTTCTGGTGGCCCCCTCTCGTTGAGTCTCGGATCGCTCTAACGGGTCTACCCCTCCATTCGAGCCCCTCAGCCCGGTTTCTCATAAGCCAGCTGGCAAAAAGTTGCTAAGATGAGCAAGCAGCATGTCCGATTTGTCCGATATATACCGTTGGAGCCATCATTCCGGTTTCCCGCGAATTTCCGGAATGCATGAGCAAATCGAGGGGGCTGGATTCGCGCCCTGGTGGCGGAACAGGGGCCAGCGCGATGCGGCCTCGAGCGGTTTGCCCTCCGAGAATTGCTTGAAGAAACCTCCGGTCGCGTATACAAATTCAAATGGCCAGCGGCGTTTGGCATGGCCATCCGATGGCGGATTCATACGTCAGGCGGTCGGATTTGTCCGGCTGGAAAGCTGCCCGACGCAAGCCGTCCTCCCGTTCGTCGGACTGGCGGCGGTAAACGTCATCCGCGACCGGTATAGGGATGGGCGTGGCGATCGAGAGACGAGAGAGGTGCAAGGCGACTGCTTGGTGGACGGGACCACGACCCGGCTCGATCCGAGCAGGCCTAGCGGGAACCCGGATTATACCGCTGCTGGGCAACCGTGACACAATCCGCAAACCCCGTAAGGCACGCCGTTCTGGTCGTTCGAGCCGCTAGCGGCAGCGCGCATTTGTGTCATTTTTGAGCGGATGGCGTACAATTGGGCATGTCTCGTGAGGGGAAGGGGGGCAACCCGTGAGTTACCACGAGGTTGCGACGCGGTTCATTTTGAAACATTAGCTGAAAGAAAAAGACCCATGAAGTTTTCATTGAATCACCGGTGTGCGATATGGATTCTAGTTGCGGCCGCCCTGCCGCTGTGCGGCGCCTCCGCGTACGGGCAAGTTGAAGGAGACATTACCGATCCCAACCTGACGGAGGCTGAACGCCGGGACACGACGCTCTTGTGGCTCGACACGTTTTTAACTGAATCGGGCTTGTTACGAAAAGAGGACATGGCCAAAATCCGAGCGGCGGTTTCCCAGATGTCGGGCACTCAACTCGATCAGTGGCTCGAGGAGACGGAGCCGTTGAGAGAGTTTGTCAGGAGTGACCGTTGGCAGGAGACCAAGCAGTGGTTGCGCGAGTTTCTTCGTGTGCAAGCGGTCTACAGTGAAGAGGAACTCGAGGAATTGCGCGACGATCTCGTGCAAGCGGACCCCAGCGAAATGTTGGCCGTGCTGAAGCAAATTCAAGCCAGACATGACACCCTGGTCTGGATGCAGCAGGCGGTTGAGCGCAACCGGGGGGTGGCGGTGGCGGAACGGGACGCGTACATGGCGCAACAAGCCACCGCCGCGAAAGCGGAGCGTGCTTCGAAACCCCGCAATCTGCCATTGTTCGGCGCGGGTTTGAATCAAGGAGCGGGACAAAAACCCTCTACCGGTTACCAGGTGCCGAGATCGATTATTAACTCTCGCGAAATGGCCCGTGCCGCCGTCTGGTCGGATATTTGGGGACCGGGTTTCGTGATTGGCTTCTGAGACGGCGGGCTCCTCTAGCAAGCGCCAACTCCTTTCTCGGCGCGGGGTTTTTGGGTCTGGCCCCGGCTGGGGGCGAAGCGGCGTTGGGCGGTGCAGCGATTTTAGATATATTTCAGGCGGTTGGATTTTTCCGGGTGGGACGCTGCCCGACGCAGGCCGCCCTCCCGTTGGTCCGACTCGCGGCGGAGAAAGTCATCTGCGACCGGTATAAGCAGAACCGATTGCGACAGGAAAATGGGCTCGAGGAGCTGCCCGTGCCGTTGGGGCCCGGTAGGGACACAAGGCGTGTGCCCCCAGGCGCAACGGTGGGGTGAGGATAAACTCTAAGTCCTGTCACCCCAATTTGTTGCGCCTTACCGGTTACTGAAAAAGGACGTACGGGACCAAAAGACCAAAGGGAGCATGCGGACACAGCTCAATTGCAAACCGCAAGGGGCGCAACAGAAGGTGAAGTCCCTATTCGCCTCAGCCTGCCCATCATCCGGCGTTTTCATCAGCCCAGCACAACGGTCTACTGGAGACACCGAGCGGTTGCCGCTCCCGGGTGGTCGGCATGACCCAACGGCGCCGCGAGGCGGACCGGTCCATGCCGTTGCGTGCCCCGGTTTACAGCGGTGCTGGGCCCGCTCTTTTCGCGGCCCCACCGCACCATCGGCGGGCCAATTGCTTCGACCCGCAAACCCTGCTAAGCTGACGCGGGGTGCCTGCGACGGAACCAATAAAGTAGGCACCATTTGTTTGTCTCGCCGCCTACAAGGGGTTCAATTGATGGCATTGCTACGAACTCAAGAAACCGATGGGGTACTCGTAGTTCGCTTCCAGGAGTCCAAACTACTGGACGAGGTGAAGATCCAAGAAATTGGCTCCGAACTGCTGGAGGCGGTCAGCGCGGCGACCAGCAAACGGCTGGTGCTGAACTTCAGCGGCGTGGATTTCATGTCCTCCGCCATGATCGGAAAACTCGTCCTCTTGAACAAAAAATGCAAGGCTGAGGGCGTGACACTGAAGTTGAGCGACATTTCAGACAGTGTGTCCGAAGTGTTTGAAATCATGAAACTCAACAAGATCTTTGATGTCTACAAGACGCAAGACAAGGCAGTGAAAGCGTTCGGCAGCAAGGGTTGGTTCGGCTAAGGGATCAGTCAAGAATATACCGGTCGCGGATGACTTTCTCCGCCGCGAGTCCGACCAACGGGAGGACGGCTTGCGTCGGGCAGCGTTCCACCCGGAAAAATCCAACCGCCTGAAATATAACTTCCCCAATTCAACGTGCCTCCGAATCGTCCGGCACACTGGCTCCGCTCGCGATCCGCGTTTTCTGGAGATGGAACGCGCCTTGCCGCTCGCTCAGGAAAGTGCCACCCTCCGAAAAATGCCGAAATTGTTTCTGAGCCGTTCGTGATTCCCCTCCTCTGTCTCTCCAGCCCGGCCAAGTTGGTTGGGCCCGAGTCCGACCGCTCGTTTACCTGTTGAGACACCTTCGCACGCAACGGAATGTCCGCCAAGCCCTGGACCAAACGGCGATACGAGGCGCACTTTGTGACCACATTGACTGACGCTGATGCCGAAAATGGTGAGACGGATACGTCTTTACACATGGCTCGCGACGGCCGCTACATCACGAACGCCGAACTCGACGAAATGACTGCGGAGTGCGCCCGGATCGGTCGCATGCCGGGGCCGATGATACCGTCGCCGGAGAAGTTTCCGCCCTCCGCCCTCTTGGGTTTCGGGCGAAGCCGGCGTTAACCCTTGTGAGCGTCGATTAGCGGTTTCCGCCGGCGGTTCCGTCGTTTCACTACTCGTGAACGGCTACTCTATTCGTTCGCGGCTTTCAGCCACGGGGCGAGTGTGAGTTTGAAGCTACAGATTTCACTGTCCGCGAAGAACAAGCCGATTTCGCGAGCGGCCGACTCGGGACCGTCGGAAGCGTGCACCAGGTTTTTTTGCTGGCTGTTGCTGAAGTCCCCCCGGATCGTGCCCGCCGGTGCCTTCAAGCCACTGGTATCGCCGACCAATTCTCGCACCACCCGAATGGCCTCGAGCCCTTGCACGATCATGGCCACGATCGGCGCCCCCGTGATGAATTCCTCCAGGGCGGGATAGAACGGCTTTTCCACGTGTTCCGCGTAGTGCTCGCGGGCCAGTTCCGGCGTGACCTGTAACATCTTCATGGCGATGATATTGAGGCCTTTGTTTTCGAGCCGCCTGATGACGCAACCCATCAGCCGACGCTGGACACAGTCTGGCTTGAGTAGAACAAGCGTACGCTCCATAGGTGCTTCACTCCCCTCTCACGTTTTACAGCCGGAAACAAAACCGTGTTTCCCGCTCCGCACCGCGTCGGCAGTCGGAAAACTCCACGGCGTGGTTCGGGCTTTTTACAGCCGGAAACAAAATGTGGTCTCCACGCCCAACCCCCCTGGGGCAAGGAAACGTGAATGGCCTTGACGACTTTTTACAGCCGGAAACAAAACCTAGCCTCCACGCCCACATCGCCTGGGGCAAGGAAACGTGAATGGCTTTCCCAGCTTTTTAGTTCCCAACGTCGTATCCCGCCGCGCCGGCACGAGTGGGTTGTTGGAAAGTCGGGGCAACGACCACGGGCCTCGCGACATCTTGTCGTGGATGAATCGTCGCGTTGGCTGGGCTCCCGTACTGTTTCCGCTCCGGCCTGGTCCAGCCACCGGCCGCGTGATACCCATCGCTCCACCCGACGCCCAGGCACCGATGCACGTAGTTCAGCAGGGGATGGACATTCGCGAAACAGTGGTGCTTGGCATTGGCGTCTGGCGTCGCCGAAAGCATCGCGATGCCGATGACGAGCATTGCGAAGAATAAAGGGAAACGCATACCGTGTCCTTTCGCGGCACTGAACTTCGGTAACACTTTGGCGGACTGCCCACCATGTACGCCAGGCTTTCCAGGCTAAGCCGGCTGGACGGAACATTTCCAGGTGTCTCGCCGGGTTCACGGCAGTCCACCAGCCCCTAGGAAAGCCCGCCTCGCGCCGATCGGCTAAACAGGCACGAATTTGAAAGCTTTCGCGGATATTCATTGGGGGCGGAAACGGCGAGCCGGGTGTTTTGGCTGTCCATTGACCGACCGGCCACACCAAACTCCGAGCCCGCGGCTGGCCATGTATACCGGTCGCGGATGATTTTGTCCGCCGCGCGTCCGACCAACGGGAGGACGGCTTGCGTCGAGCGGCTTTCCACCGGGACAAATCCGACCGCCTGAAGTATATCACGGTAAGACAAGTATCGTTTGCGGCGGGGAGTTGAGTTCATTCGGGTCTTACGCAACGGTATTGGACCGGTTATGCCAGTGGTGACGGTCCACTCAGCTGGGCCGATCAAGCGTTCGGAGTGGCCCGACACTGACCGTACTGTGCATGGTAAGCGGATACGCGGCGAGCACGTTTTGGATGTCGCGCCGACTCACATTCTGGTAACACTGGATCATTTCGCCAACAGACGTGTACTTACGGCGTTGCAGCCAGTCTTCCCCCACGGCGAACAAGCGGTTGGTGGGGCGTTCACTCTGTAGGACGACTTGCGAACAGATCTTATTCCGGGCCTGTACCAGTTCGTCCGCGGTGACCCCATTCGCTTCGACGTCCCGCATGGTATCCATGATGGCTTGCAGGTTGTCGGAGGTATCGGTTGGCGTACCACAGAGCATGGACATGAAAATCCCCGCCCCCTGGTATTCGTACGAACCCATGATGGCACATTCGGCCCGCCCGGTATCAACGAGTTTCCAGAACAATCGACTCCCACTATCATCCCCTAGAATCGTGCTAAGCACGCGGGCGGCGTGCCGAGCGGGGTCGGTCGCGGACGGGCCGTTGGCGATTTGGATCACGTATTCCAGTGATGCCACGTCGTTGGGAAAGACCTGGAAATCGGAGCGCGGCGTGGCCGGTGGGATCGGACGTTGCAGCGTCTGCCTTTTCCAATGGCCGCATTTCTTCTCCACGAGCCTCACCAAGTTTTCAAAATCGATGTTCCCGGCCGCGGCCAGCGTCATGTTGTTCGGCGCGTATTGGACGTTAAAATACTCACGCATCTGTTCCGGCGTCAGAGCCGAGACGCTTTCAAGGGTTCCCAGGATGCCATGGGAGAGCGGATGATCGCGAAAGTGGACCGCCATGCTCCTTTCGTGCGCTCCAAACGGGGGTTGGTCCTCGTATTTCGCGATCTCCTCCAGGATGACCTGCTTTTCCATTTCAAAGTCATCTTCCCGCAAGGACGGGCGCATGATATCACAGAGCAGATCGAGCGCGCCGTCCTGGTACTCCGGCAACACGCTCACGTAATAAACCGTCTGCTCTTCACTCGTAAACGCATTCGCATTGGCTCCCAATTCGTCAAGCTCCCGATTGACATCGGCCGCGGTGCGCAACGGCGTCCCCTTAAACGCCATATGCTCCAAGAAATGACTGACTCCCGACAATTCGTCGGTCTCATCCCGAGAACCGGTTTGCAGGAAGAAGCCGAGAGCCGTCGAGTAGGCTGCCGGATTGCACTCGGCGATGATCTCCAGCCCATTGTCAAGCTGATGTTCACGGAATTTCAACGGGGCATCTCCAGGGGTTTCCGGCCCAAAGTGACGACAACAAAATCAGTCGGCGGATGTTCGGCAAGGTACTGGTTAATGCTTTCACACGTCAAGCCGTCGACGATGTGGCCGAGTTCCTCAAGCGTCTGTACCCGGTTCAAGTGATACCAGTCGGCCGCGATCGATCCGCTGCGCGACGCACTGGACTCCTGCTGCATCAGGAGTCCGCTTTTGAGTCGCGCCTTGACTCGCTGCAGTTCGTCCGGTTGCACGCCGGATTCCAGTTTACGAAGTTCGTTGAGCAACACGTCCAGTGTTTCTTGCGCGCGTTCGGTGGTCGTGCCGGCATAGCACATCACACATCCACGTCGTTTCACCGTATGGCAGGCGGCATAAACGGCATAGCACAGGCCCCGGTTTTCACGCAACTCAGTGAACAGCCGGGCACTCATTCCATCGCTCAGCACCCCGACCGCTCCCCGGGCCTGATAATAGCCGGGATCACCATAATGCACGCTCGGGTAGGCCACCGCGATGTGGGTTTGATTGGATTCATGCGGGATGTGGACGTATGATCGGTCGGATGTAGCCTCCACAATCCGCGGAGGCTGTTGCATTCGCCAGCCCGCGAATAGTTCGCCAACCTGATCACGCAAGCGGGGAAAATCAATCTTGCCCGCCGCGCTCAAGATCGTCCCGTTGGGACGATAATGGGCGCGTACGTACTCTTGAATGTGCGCCAAACCCACCTCCTGGATACTCTCCAAGCTCCCCTGGCTGTAGCGGCCAAACGGGTCCCCGTATTGGTGATAGCGGAGTTCCAACATGGCGCGTTGGGCCAGGTCGTCATGCAAGGCATGGATCTCCTGGACGCAGGCGAGCCGGGCATCGTCCAGTTGCGACGGAGGGAGGTGAGGGCGTTGGACCAGATCCGCGTAGATCGGAATCGTTCGTTCCAGCTGCTCCGAGAGCATGGCGCCCCCAAACATGGTGTGAGCGTTCGCGACCGAGGCGCTGTAATCAACCCCAAGGTTTTCCAGATCGTTCACGAATTGCCGGCTGTCGCGCGGACCACACCCACGCTGCGTCATCTCACATGCGAAATTGCTCAACCCCAGTAAACGCGATGGGTCATGGCAACAACCGGCCGGAAGCAGCAAGGAGAAAGCGGCGGATTCAAGCCCCTCCATGTGTTGAGCAATCAGGACCAGCCCGTTGTCGTATTGGTGAATGTGGATGGGATTCGTCACGCGTCATCCTCTTTCCTGTCCGTCGGTACCGCATTCCATTTGGCTGCCAAAACGCCGGCGGGCACTCGTGCCGCGCCACGGCTTCACTTTACAGCCCCAATATACCGGTCGCGAATGATTTTCTCCGCCGCGAGTCCGACCAACGGGAGGACGGCTTGCGTCGGGCGGCCTTCCACCCGGAAAAATCCAACCGCCTGAAACATAAAACCCAGCTTCCACTTCCAAAACGCCTGGGACGGTAGGAAATCTGATTCGTTCTGTCATGGGTTTTTACAGCCGGAAGCAAAACCTGGCCCCCCGCTCCCAAAACTCCCTGGGGAGAAGAAACCTGACTGGTTCTGTCATGGGTTTTTACAGCCGGAAGCAAAACCTGGCCCCCCGCTCCCAAAACTCCCTGGGGAGAAGAAACCTGACTGGTTCTGTCATGGCTTTTTACAGCCGGAAGCAAAACCTGGCCCCCGCTCCCAAAACTCCCTGGGGAGAAGAAACCTGACTGGTTCTGTCATGGCTTTTTGAGCCCTGGCCCGGCACGAGCGACATGACGCCCTCGGGCGGGGCTCGCCACGTTGGCCAGCTCGCCCACACCCAAGCGGAAATCCTAGACATTACTGGGTTGCTCAAGCATACGCAACCTCCACGGCCTTGTAGACCGTCTTCACATACCGGAATCCCAACGCCAAGTAGAGTCGTATGGCGGCGGTATTGTGAGCAGTCACTTCCAGGTACGCATGCCGCAATCCCACGGACCGGAAACCGTTCAACGCATGGTACAGCAACACCGTGCCCAGTCCTCGCGAGCGGTGCGAGGGGGTGACGCCCAGGTTCTGGACCGCGCCGTACCCTTGACTGGCCCGAAGGCCCTGGACCGTGCCGCAGTACTCCGGCTTCCTTTGCCCCACCTCCTGGTAGGATAGCAACCAGGTCGCCTCCGCCACGAAATTCTTCCGCCGGGAGATCTCATCCATCAGCCGACGGCAGCCAGCCCGTTCGCCAAGACAGGGAAATACATTGGCGTCAAGCTCATGGCGAAAACTCCGGTACTTGGCTTCCGCGTGCGAGTCCAAGAGCGACGGGTGCCAGCTGATCAGCGAATAGTCAGCAGGAAGCGGGCAGCAGTCGAAGATCGGCCTCGCCAAGGCAATCTCCAGTCGATACCGCTTGAAATACGTGACACCCATAAAGCTTCACGATGACAATGAGCATGGAGACGCGACCCGTTACCAGCAACGAATCAGTTGAATACCATCGTATATACGGAGTCTAGGTTCTGCAAATCAGCTCGGCGCTCCGCCCGAGCCTTTTCTTGCCCCGGCCCCCATGGGTTTGGAAACGCCACGGTCATTCACTGCCCCCCCCGGTGCGACCGTATTACCCGGAATCGAGAACGCGATCCATGGCTTCACGCAGGCCCGTTCGGTCCACGTCATGCACCTCGCAAGGGACCCCCAGGTCGCGGAGCATGGTGAGCGTCAGCCGCCCTCCCAAATGCTGCCGAAATTCTTCCAACCCGGCGAAAATCGTTTCCGTATCCTCCAAGGCCGGATGGGATAGCTCAAAACCAAGCCGGCGCAGGCAATCCAGCACGCGATGGGCCGTGACCATGTCTAGCCCGTGTGCCAGCGCCGAGTAGACCGTGTCAATCGCGACCCCGATCGCCACCGCTTCCCCATGCCGCAACTGGAAATCAGACATCGCTTCCAGACGATGAGCGGACCAATGCCCGAAATCGAGCGGCCGGGCTTCGAGCGCTTCAAACGGGTCGCCACTTTGGGTGATGTGATCCAAATGCAATTGAGCCGACCAGCGAATCATCTCCTCCGCCGCCGCTCGCTCACGGCGCGCGATCGCGCCAGCGGCCCGCTCCAAGCGGGTGAACATCGCGGCACTTTTCAGCAGCGAGACTTTCACCGCTTCAGAAAATCCAGACCGGAAATCCCGGTCACTTAATGAATCCAGTAACGCCGAGTCGTTGATCACGCCCCAGGGAACCGCGAACGTGCCGATCCAGTTCTTCTTCTGGAACAAATTCACGCTGTTCTTGACGCCGATTCCCGAATCAGCTTGCGCGAGCGTGGTCGTGGGTAGCCGCACCAAGCGAATGCCACGGTGAGCGATGGCCGCCGCGAACCCCACCGCATCCAGTACCGCGCCCCCCCCAATGACCACCACGTAACTGTGCCGGTCCAGGTCCGCCGCGTGCATCACTTTCAAGATCCGTTCGAGCATGTGGATCTCGTTCTTGATCAATTCTCCCCCCGGAACCTTGTGGATATCGCCGACCCTTCGCACCTGATCCCCATGCCGGTCGCAAAACGACTTGATCAAAGGACAAACCTCGCGGCCGCGATACGCCACGTTGTCGTCCACCCAGAATTGAACTCGCGGCAGCGCGTTCCCGGACGGCTTTAACAACGCAAGCAAAACGTCATCATCTTCCCGCCATACGTCCGTGGTAAATCGCAAGCGGTGTACGAAAGGTACCTGAAAGACAACGTCTTGCCGTAACTCTCCCTCAAAACCCGCCATTGCCCGCGATCTTCCCTTATGCCCAGTCCGGAGAAAAACACCGATTTGCTCGAACACCATGAATGACCAGACAGCAAACGCCACCCTTATAGCATAGTGAATGACGCCGGTGACGTCACCGGCGCGCCCGTGGAGTGACCGGGCGGCGGAAGCTGGTGGTTTGGACGTTTCTCAACGAGCGAAGGTCGTGTGATGGGTCTGACTCAAGTGGCGGACCTAAGCTGCTTACTCGGGTCGCAGAGCCGAGCTACGAGCAGCCCAACCTTCGCAATCGCGATAGGTTAACCGTGTCCCAAGATTTCCGGTGATGGCGGCTTTCTCCTTTGGGTGTCTCCAGGTACATGGGCGTGCCGTGAAAGCGGCGATCGTTCAACAGCCGGGAAAACGGTGTCGGGCCCAAACAGCCTTCTCCAATATGTTCGTGGCGATCAATGTGTGTTCCAAGTCCCCGTTTGCTATCATTCAGGTGGATCGCCTTGACCCGGTCGAGTCCCACGAGTCCCTGGGGGAAAGGGAACCCGACTGGTTTTGTTATGGCTTTTTAGCTCATCGGCTAAACCGTTACCGTATCCGTTCACGGTTTACCGCTGGAGTAAAACGGATGTTTTTGTCATTGAGTGTTGAAAGGCCAAGAGCCCATGCCTCGGCGTGCAACCGGAAACCGCTGATAAACGCTAATCAACGCTGATATGAGGGAGATGTGCGAGGCTGAATTCATGTCACGCCAATAGGCTAAGAAGGAAGCACGCCGATAGCAGAAGCGTTCAAGGTGCAGGGGACAACTCGCCAACTCAACCCTTTTGACACATGAAAATACAACACCCGATGTCTTCTGAACATTTGAATATAAGCGTTTATCAGCGTTCATTAGCGGTTCCGTTGCTCCGTGGCCGTGAACGGTTGTCCGTTACCGATTCGCCCTTTTTGATGCTCTTGGTAGCCATCACACTTGAGCTCGGCGGACATGCCCGGCCGGCTCGAACGATGCTAACCGAGCACTCCGAGACAGACAAGCACACACACCATCACTACCAGAATGGTCTCGAGCATGCCCAGTATCATGCCCGCTTGGGTGAGCGATTCTCCTGACGGATCCATTTGGCCCAATCGGATTGACCGCAGATCGCCGCTTCCCATGGACCAGGCAATGGGGGCGAAGATGGGACAGAAAAACCAACCTAGAAGGGCCAGGACCAGAATCGTGCCGCCGCGATGCGGCAGGGGGCGCCGGGGCGATACCGCGTGGCGTGGCGTTGATCGGGGCTCCTCGGCGAAAGGATTGTGGCTTCGTTCCGCTTCGTTGCGCGCGTCCGCGAGACGAGGATAGATTTCCGTGGCAACATGCCATTGTCGCTCTCCTTCACGGATCACCATGGCGGCGGGGGGGATGCGTCCCTGCGCATACCATTGGTCCAGCTCCTCTTTCGGTACCGGACCATAGAGGTGACCGTCGGGCGTGCGAAGTTGCCACCGGTCCACGGACCCTTCGACATCCTGCTCGACATGATCCTGCTCGACATGATCCTGCTCCACATTTTGGTCACGGGCGCGATCGGCCTTGGATTCCGACGAGGCATGGTCGGAAGAAGCCGGGACAATGTAGATGGTTCCACATTGTGGACAGCGCGCTTTCTTTCCGGCGTGTTCATCGGGAACACGTAATCGGCGAGCACATCCTTCGCAAATGGTCTCGATCGGCATGTCGTTGATTTCGTATCCAGTCCCGCCCACTTATACCGGTCGCGGATGACTTTCTCCGCCGCGAGTCCGACCAACGGGAGGACGGGTTGCGTCGGGCAGCTATCCACCCGGAAGAATCCAACCACCTGAAATATATTCCATGGTGAATTCACGGAGCCCCGCGTCCAGCCCCATCAATGCGCCGGAAATCGCGGGCGAGACGAATGGTCTACTCAGCCACGAATTGTTGTCGCGGCTCGCGGGAACCGCGCCTCCGTGACGGCTCATCGCGCGGTTGAAACAAACCGCATTATATACCGGTCGCGAATGATTTTCTCCGCCGCGAGTCCGACCAACGGGAGGACGGCTTGCGTCGGGCGGCCTTCCACCCGGAAAAATCCAACCGCCTGAAATATACTACGTGCACACCGCCACTTCGACACTGCCTCACCGGCACCCGGCCGGCGCCGCTAACAGTCGCTATCACGACGCTTTGCGCCCATTGGTTCAACCAACGTGGCAGTCCGCAACTCCAAAGCCCTCGCGGAAGCATGAAACGGGCCCGCCGCCCAATGCCCCATCTCATCCACGTGTTCGCTCTTGCGCCCGCGGCTGTTCCCCGCGATTACCCCCCCCTTTGCTTTTTACCACTGCAGCGGGGCGGGGGACCGCGTCGCGATCGAGCCCGCCTCGCCGTTTCCGGGCCATCTAGAGCAACCGGCGGAGGACGGTTTGCAGGATGCCTCCGTTGCGGTAATACTCCATCTCGACGGGGGTATCAATGCGGAGGGTCATGTTGAATTTCGAGACGTTTCCATCGGGCGCGGTGGCGGTGACCTCCACAAGGCTGCCCGGTGTTAGATCGTCGCTCAGCGAGGGGATATCGAACACTTCCTCGCCGCTGATTCCAAGCGACTCCCACGTGTCGCCGGGGGCGAACTGCAGGGGCAACACTCCCATGCCCACCAGGTTACTCCGGTGAATGCGTTCGAAACTTGCCGCCAGCACGGCTCGCACACCGAGCAGGTACGTGCCTTTCGCGGCCCAGTCCCGGCTGCTTCCCGTTCCGTATTCCTGTCCGGCGATCACGACTAAGCCGACTCCTTCCCGGCGGTATTGCTCCGCGGCATCGTAAATGGCCATTTGTTGGCCGTCGGGAAGATGCCGGGTCCATCCCCCCTCGGTGCCCGGCGCCAATTGGTTGCGGATGCGAACGTTTGCGAAAGTTCCCCGCACCATGACGCGGTCGTTCCCTCGACGGGAACCGTAGCTGTTGAAGTCGCTTTGCTTCACGCCGTGTTCCAGCAGGTAACGGCCCGCCGGACTGTCCGGGTCAATGGACCCCGCCGGGGAAATGTGGTCCGTGGTCACCGAATCGCCCAGCAAAGCCAACACTCGGGCTCCACGAATGGGCTGAATCGGGCTGGGAGAAGGCTTCAAGTTCTCCAGGAAGGGGGGCTCCTGAATATAGGTGCTCTCGGGATCCCATGCATACAGATCCGTGTTGGCCACGTCAATCGCGTTCCACAACTCGTTTGAGTCGAGCGACTCACGGTATTCGGTCACGAACAGGTTCGGAGCCACGGAATCGGCGATGGCCTTTTCGACTTCCTCGCTGGTGGGCCAGATATCCGTGAGATAGACATCGTTCCCGTTCGGGTCTTGGCCCAGGGGCTCGCTGGCCAGGTTTACATTAACTGTTCCAGCCAACGCGTAGGCCACCACCAATGGCGGGCTGGCCAGGTAGTTGGCCTTCACGAGCGGGTTTACACGGCCTTCGAAATTCCGATTCCCACTGAGGACGGCGGCGGCGACCAGATTGCCTTCGTTGATCGCCGCGGCCACCGGTTCCGGTAGCGGCCCGCTGTTTCCGATGCAGGTCGTACACCCATAGCCAACGACATGGAATCCCAGCTGTTCCAGTGGTTCGAGCAATCCAGAGTCGCGCAGATAGCCGGTGACGACACGGGAGCCAGGCGCCAAGCTGGTCTTCACATAGGGCTTTGGCCGCAATCCCTTTTCCACGGCTCGTCGCGCCAGGAGTCCGGCGGCGAGCATGACGGAGGGGTTGCTCGTATTGGTGCAACTCGTGATCGCGGCGATGACCACGGCGCCATGTCCCATCTCACACGAGGCCTCCGCGTGCTCATACTTCACGGTCGCCCCAGCTCGCTCCGATAATGCAAACCCCCTTTCGGAGACGGGTGCTTTGAGCGCCTCGTTGAAGGAACGCTTGAGGGCGGGCAATGGGATGCGGTCTTGGGGGCGTTTGGGGCCCGCCAACGAGGGCTCAACCCTGCTTAAGTCCAAATGGACCGTGTTCGTGTATTTGGGCACGGTGGAAGTGGGGGTCACGAACAAGTGTTGTTGCTTCGCATACCGTTCCACAAGGTCTACATCCTGTTGGCTCCGACCGGTTTCCCGCAGGTATCGGAGCGTCTCGACATCGATGGGAAAGAACCCCATGGTGGCGCCGTACTCGGGCGCCATGTTGGCGATGGTGGCCCGATCGGCCAGCGACATGCGTTGGACCCCTTCGCCGAAAAACTCGACGAATTTCCCCACCACCCCTTCCCGCCGAAGCGATTGAGTAATGGTGAGCACGGCATCGGTGGCCGTTACGCCGGGGCGCAGCGAACCGGTTAATTCGAAACCGACCACTTCGGGCATCAGCATATAGATTGGCTGTCCCAGCATGACCGCCTCGGCTTCAATCCCACCAACGCCCCAACCGACGACCCCCAGTCCGTTAATCATGGTGGTGTGGCTGTCCGTGCCCACCAGCGTATCCGGGCAGGCCACGGGCCCGAAGGCGTCCTGGCGGAGGCAGACGCACTTGGCCAGCATTTCGAGGTTGACCTGGTGAATGATCCCGACGCCGGGTGGTACAACACGAAAATTGTCAAACGCTCGCTGCCCCCAACGCAGGAATTCATACCGTTCTCGATTTCGTTGAAACTCCATGTCGATGTTCGCCTGGGCGGCGCCCGACGTTCCAAAGTGATCGACTTGCACGGAATGATCGATGATCAGGTCCACCGGGATCAGCGGATTGATCTTTTGTGAGTTCCCGCCCAAACGCTCCATGGCGCTCCGCATGGCGGCCAAGTCGACCACGGCGGGGACGCCGGTGAAATCCTGCAACACGACGCGGGCAGGGCGAAACGGAATCTCCACGGGGCCCGCCGGCGCGGTATCCCATTGAGCGAGCTTCTCCACGTCTTCCTGGTGTACCAACTGATTATCACAATGGCGTACCACGGTTTCGAGCAGTACACGAATCGAGTAAGGCAGGGATGAGATCGTACCCAACCCCGCCTGTTCCAACCCCTCAATCCGATAAATCCCAACCTGCCCCGCGGGCGTTTCCATGGTTCCACGAATGCCAAATGGGTCTTTTGAAGGTGGCGAGCAGTTCATCGATTCCTGGTTTCTAGTTTCTACAGCTTGCTACAGCCGGTAATAAAATGTAGTGCCCGGGTCCAAAACTCCTGGAGGCCGGGAAATCCGAGCGGCTTTGTCATGGCTTCTTACATGAAAGACGAATAACGGAGGCGGCGGGCACTCCCCCCCGGTCGCCGTGCAAGGCGGATGTTAACCGCCGGCAACAAAACCTCGTTCTCCCCCCCTCATAGAGGCCTTTGGGGGCTCGGGAACGTGAATGGTTTGGTTAGGGGGCAAAAATGCCGGTACTGCCCGGCCATGCGGAAAGCCCACCCCAACTAGGACTAACGTAGAGCGAATTGTAACGGATCGGCCAACCCCGTTTCCAGGCCTCCGGTCGAAGTATACCGCTGGCGGCTCCCATTCTCGCGGCCCTTCAGCCCTCCGCGGTGGGGATGCGAACCAAGGGATGAACGCGCCGGTAAGATGACGTCCGGTAGAAATGCCATCTGAAACGCCGTCCGTCATACTCCATGAAACGGCGTCCCATCCGTTTTCGCGTTTGTTTGACCTGGAGGTGGGGAAAAGGTAGGGTTGCAATGCACGCGAATTCGCTCGGTGGTGAACGTTGCTTAAGAAGCCATGACAAAACCACTTGGCGGGGACTCTTCCCCAGGGACTTTTGGGCGCGG
>JBNJEM010000033.1:0-24997 GCA_051745935.1 Planctomycetota bacterium | reverse complement strand
GTGGGGGTCTGGCCGGTTGGACGCCGCGTAGCTCACGAGTCTGATTCACCCACGAGGTGAACTCGTGGGGGTCTGGCCGGTTGGACGCCGCGTAGCTCACGAGTCTGATTCACCCACGAGGTGAACTCGTGGGGGTCTGGCCGGTTGGACGCCGCGTAGCTCATGAGTCTGATTCACCCACGAGGTGAACTCGTGGGGGTCTGGCCGGTTGAACGCCGCGTAGCTCACGAGTCTGATTCACCCACGAGGTGAACTCGTGGGGGTCTGGCCGGTTGGACGCCGCCTTGGGAATATGGTTCGCGAAGCCGAGGAGGATATCGCCGCCGGGTAGTGCGTTGTGCCATGTGAGCAACTCTCTTTCGCGTTTGTGTAACGGAGAAGCGACTTGTTGCTTGCTTTCCAGAGTGTCTCAGTTCTGACTCAACCGTTTTTTAGGCGGGGCGGCGAGCATTTCGTGGGCCTGGCGCAGCCACTCGGGGATCTGCTCGGGGAAGGGCGACTTGGCGATGCTGTCGCTGATGTCGAAGTCGTCCAGGTAGCCGGCGTGCAGGCCGGGGAACCAGGTTCCGCCGTTGCCGAGTAGGTTATAGCGCATTTTGGCGTAGTCGGTCAGGCCCCAGCCCAGCGCCAGGTTTCTGAGCCAGAGCACGTTGGCGATGTTGATGTGACCGGGGGTTTCTTCCCAATGCGAAATGCCTTCCGCATGGCGATCGGCGAGGTCCGCGCCCACCGCGTCCACCATGGCCTGGCGCAACCGCTGGTCGATCGGGGAAAGGAGTTCCTCCGCGCGGTCTAGCACATCCAGTGTGGTGAGCTGTAAATCGAAGTCGCTCGGGCGGGAGGCCCCGATGCTTAACGTGTGCACCCGTGGATGGGAGAGACAATAAAGGCAATTGAAAACGAGTGGATGGAGCGGCTGGCAGAGTTGGACCATCTTTTCCGGCGGCCGATACAGCATGCCGCCTTTGTCGGACGGGCTGATGATGAATACCCCCATGTCGCGATCGGCGGCGTCTTCAATCGCTGGCCAGTTACACTGATAAATGTAGAACCAGTGCAAGTTGACATAGTCGAACCCCCCATCGCCATCCCACCGAACGGCGTCTTGGATCACCTCGGTTGGCCCATGCGTGGAGAAGCCGACGTGCCTTGCCAAACCTTGTTTTTGCAGTTCGCGGGCCGCCGCTAGACAACCGCCGTCGCGCACCGTGTACCACAACAAGCGATGGTTGTTGATTCCGTGAATACCGAGCAGGTCAACATAGTCGAGCTGGAGTCGCTCCAGGGATTCACGAAAATGCCGCGCGAACGTGGCCGAATCGGGAGTCGGCGGAATCTTTGTTTGCACCACAAGCTGGTCGCGGGGAAACTTGGGCAGCACCTGTCCCAGCTGGCGTTCGCTGGACCCGTAGCCACGAGCTGTTTCAATGTGGTTGATCCCCAGGTCCAGCGAGCGGGCAATCGTGGCTTCCAGATTGGCCTGATGGTCGGCGGGTATCTGCTCCAACGGGATATCCTGCCATTTGTGCTGGTAGCGCATTCCACCGCAGGAAAAAACGGGCATTTTCAATTCGGTGCGTCCAAATCGTCGGTAAAGCATAATTGATCTCAAACAGAACGGGATGTGTCGTAAACCGAGAACCACCCTCAAGGTTGTGCACTAACCCCTACTTCGACATACGGTGGCTTAGGGTCTGATCCTAGGGAGCGGCTTGCGAATCAGTCAACCGGTTCACCCGGTAACCTCGCGTCATTCCGCGACAAGTGGTTACAGTCTTAGTCTGCTTATGCGAAGAAAGTCGTTCATTTTGAGTCAAGTTCTAGCGACCAACGGGAGCGGGCTAACACGGTTCGAGCGGTAGCTCGCATTGGTTCGAGGTCCTACCTCGTTAGAGTCTTAGGGCGTAACATGCGCCCACGGTGCGCGCATCCTTGACGTGAGCGACCAACGGGAGCGTCCCATCCTTGTGCGGTGTCCCTATTTGGTTGGCGGCCCTGCCGCCTTGGGAACTCAAAGTGCAAACGGAAATGGACGCCACGGGCTGGTATCGTGGTCCGTTACATTCCATGCTACCGACGGCGAGCAGTGGGGTTTCGGGCCGGTTTGTAGCGGCGAGCGTGAACCACCACGGGACCAGCCCGTGGCATCCATGCGGGGTGCACGTGGCGCGCCACCGCGTTCGCTCATTGGAGGCGTCCAGCTTGACGGAAATCTTGGTCGCGGTGATACTACAGTAAAGGGATAGGGGGTGGACTGTCCCCTCCACGCGGCCCGGCGCGGACACCTCGTCGCGTTTCCATGCCCATTGCCATACTCGTGTTGGATTGAATGTCCTATGTCGCGCGAAGCGATTTTCGAGAGTAGCGTCAGTTATTTCCTGAGTCCGATTGGGGCGTTTCTCCAAGACGAGTCGGTTTCGGAAATCATGGTAAACCGATTCGACGAGATTTACATCGAAAGGGACGGCCGGCTGGAGAAGACGGAGAGCCGGTTTGCCAGCGAAGACGCCCTCTTGTCGGCGGTTCGGAATGTGGCGCAGTGGGTGGGACGCGAGATTGATCGAAAGAATCCCGTCCTCGACGCTCGCCTTCCCAACGGATCTCGCGTGCATGCGATTTGCCCTCCCGGCGCTCGTCGCGGTACGTGTCTCACGATTCGAAAATTCCGGCACGGGGGCCTCACGCTGAAGGATCTGATCGGCTTTGGAAGCCTGTCGGAGGCCGCGCGTGAGTTTCTTGAGATCTGCGTCCGGCTGCACAAGAATATCATCATTTCGGGCGGCACGGGAACAGGCAAAACATCCCTGTTAGGGGCCGTCTCGCAGGCCGTGCCCGATGGCGAGCGAATTGTCGTGATCGAAGAGACCTCCGAGATTAAGCTGAACCAGGATCACTGCATCTATTTGGAAGTACAGCGGGGCAACGAGCGGGGGGAAGGGGTACTGACCATCCGCGACCTTTTCGTTTCTTCACTCCGTATGCGCCCCGATCGGATCATTGTCGGCGAAGTGCGCGGGGGCGAGGCGCTGGACATGATGCAATCGATGCTCAGCGGGCACACGGGCAGCTTGTCGACCGTGCACGCGAATTCCGCTCGTGATAGCTTGATTCGTTTGGAAACGCTGTCGCTGATGTCCGACGTGGAGTTGCCCGTGTACGTCGCGCGGGCTCAAGTCGCTTCGGCCGTTCACCTCGTTGTACAGTTGGCTCGTTTCGTTGAAGATGGTTCCCGAAAAGTCACTCGGATCAGCGAGGTCCGTGGCCTGGATCGCGAAAGCCAATACGATGTGCACGACTTGTTCGCGTGCCAGAGGCGGGGGAGGGACGAACAAGGAAGATTGATCGTTGATTTGGAACCGACCGGCGCGGTGCCCACATTCGCGGCGGAACCGTACGAGCAAGGCATGGAGCAACGCATCCAGCACAGTGATGCCCTGTGGCGAGTGAGCAATGAGCAGTGAGCAGTGAGCAATGAGCGAGAGAGACAAACGCTTGATGGATAGTCGTGGGGCGAGTCTAGCGAGTGCGAAGAGAGCGAGAGGCATGAATCCATCCTCACGGCTCAATTGCGAACGTTCGTGCGGATGTAACGGCTGGGCCCTGTTCGCATTCTCCTGTCCTCAGTTATATTTCAGGCGGTTGGATTTTTCCGGGTAGAAAGCGGCCCCACGCAAGCCGTCCTCCCGTTGGTCGGACTCGCGGCGGAGAAAGTCATCCGCGACCGGTATAACTGGCCCCTTCACAAGGGCCTTGCTCAGGCCCCCAGCCCTGCTGGTGGTTGCTGGCTTCGTGTCTTCGATATTCGTCATTGGGCATTCTTTCCCGTGGTTGATGGGGGCGACGTTTGACGGATAACGGATATGCATTAGAATCGAAGTTATGGGTTCGGAAGATACTTTTTGGATGGGATTTACGTTGAATAGGGGGGGCGAAGTGAGGACGGGAGGCAGTCAACGACGACCGGGGCGCCCCGCCTTGGTGGGGTCGCGACGCCGCGTGGGCGCGGCGTCGCTGGACTTCGTGCTGGCTGCGGGCGTCATCTTGCCAATGATCGCGTTTGTGTTGTGGGTGGCGCCGAGGATCATGAATCTTGTCTATGAGATGACGTCCGTGTTGGTTTCTTGGCCTTTTCTCTAAGACGCCATAACAGGACCAGTCAGGTTTCCTGTCACCAAGGGCGTTTTGCGGGGGAGCCACGTTTTCTGACGGGCTGTAAAACGTGATGACAAAACCGGGCGGGTTTCCTGTCACCAAGGGCGTTTTGCGGGGGAGCCACGTTTTCTGACGGGCTGTAAAGCGCGATGACAAAACCGGGCGGGTTTCCTGTCATCCAAGGTGTTTTCGAAGTGGAAGCCAGGTTTTCGGCGAGCGTGGGGGATGGAAACCGGGCTTGGTGATGGCTGTAAGTATTGGCCTTTTTTTTGATGGATATCCCTTCACGAGATCGTCGGACCTTTGAAGTGGGGAAATCGAACTCTGCGGAAATCGGAAGACACAAATGCAACTCTGGAACCTATTGAAGAGGGTGCACCGCGATCGGCGAGGCGCGGTGAGCATTGAGACGGTTTTGATTATTGCCGCGATCGCGTTGCCGATCTTGATTTTCGTGATCAAGTTTGGTTGGCCACGGATCAAACAGTTTTGGAGCGAGGGCATGGATTCGTTGGAGTCCGGGGCGCGGGATGCGTCTGGGCCCTAGTTCGCGGTGCTCCTGCCATGGTGTCCACGATCTGTTTGTTGATCCCGTTGTCGGTTGCGGTGGTGACGGATGTGCGCTCGCGGACCATTCGCAATTGGACGGTCTATCCGGGCATGGGGCTGGCGTTGGCCTTGAGCGTGTCGGCGACGCTGGCTGGGCGGGACATGGTTCAGGGAACGGCCTGGGATGCCTGGTGGTGGGGGACTCCGGATATTTGGTCGGCACTGGCGGGGTTTTTGAGTTGCGGTTTCATCATGTTGGTTGGCTACGTCTTTTTCGCTGGGGGGTTAGGCGGCGGGGACGTCAAGCTGGTGGCGATGATCGGAGCGTTTCTCGGATTTCGGCAAGGGCTGGAAGCGTTGCTGTGGACGTTTGTGTTGGGCGGGGCGTTTGCGGTAACGGTGCTGATCTGGCGGGCGGGCGTTTTTCAATTGGCCATCCGGCTGGGAAGCCGACTGAAATCGATGGTGACTGCGAGATGTTGGCTACCGCTGACGGATGAAGAGCGTGAGCCGCTACAGGTTGGGTTGTATTTGTCGCCAGCCGCGTTGATTGCCGTGTTGATCGTGCGTTTTGATCTGCTCGCATTTTTGTAGGTGGGAAATGCATCGAGAGGTGCTGGTCGCGTGTCTGCCGTACGTGGTGGCCATCATTGGGTTGCTTGGTGGCCAGGCGATCGTGTTGCGTTTCAACGCCGAGCGGCCGCGACTGGCACGGTTGTGGCGGTTGCATCGTGACGAGCGGGGGGCGGTTCAAAGTCTCAGTTTCGTTCTGACGCTGCCGATCTTCATGGTCATCATGATGTTCATCGTTCAATTGGCGCTGGTCACGATGGCCAGGATCTCGGTGGAGTATTCCGCTTTCGCGGCGGCCCGTTCGGCCAGCGTATGGTTCCCGGCGAATTTGGGCAACGAATGGTTGGCCGAGAATCGGGTGAGTGTATCGTCCTTGAGGCCGGTTCGCGTATATGAGGCCAAGGGACGGACCTATACCGTCTATCGCGTGCCGGCCGATGGCGAAAAGTTCGACAAAGTTCACTTGGCGGCGGCCATGGCCTGCATGCCGATTTGTCCGTCGCGCGACACGGGGGTGCCCGCGAGTCACCCGGGCAATGCGGCGCTTCCCGCGATCCAGCGGGCCTACGCGGTTCTGGCCCCCGGTGCCCATGCCAACACCCGGATCCCGGCCCGGTTGGCCAACAAACTGGCTTACGCCTTGGCCAATACGCGAGTGGAAATTGAAGTGCATCATTGCGGCGACCAGGTTTCGGGTGGTGATCCGCCACTGTACCCGGAGTATCCGCTGGAACTAGAATACCCGACGCGCTATTTGCGACCCAACGAGATCGGCTGGCAGGATCAAATATACGTGAAGGTCACTCACCAGTACGCATTGCTCCCGGGGCCGGGGCGTTTGCTTGCCACCCGCGCGGACAGTCCCACTCGACGGGATGAGGTGCCGGGGCAGATTCGGCGAGATCGCGGCGTTTATTCCCGTGCGTTGACGGCCACGGTGCGCATGGGGAACGAGGGGCAGAAACCGAGTGCGACGATTTCGACCCCTGGGCGGCTGGATCGTGGCACGTACGTGCAACCCTCGCCGTGAACGATTATTGTGAAATCACGCGAGGTCATTTAGGTGGTGACTCATGAGTGACAGATTCCGCGGTCCATTGATTTCCTTCCACCGCGCGTGCCGCGCGGCGGCCGAACTGCCGCCGCGGCTTCATCGCGACCAACGCGGCACCATGGGCATTGTCGCGCTGTTCACCCTGTTGGCGCTGGTGATCTTGCTGGGGATGGTCATTAACACCGGGCAGCAGGTGGACCAGAAAATCAAGATGCAGAATGCCGCGGACGCGGCGACGTATGCCGGGGGCGTGGTTCTAGCGCGGAACATGAATAGTTTGGCGTTCACCAATCAGTTGCTCTCCGAGGTCTTCGCGCTGACGGCCTTCATGCGTGAAGCTGGGCTGCGGCGAGCTGAAAGCCTGACGCCGGAGATTCTTGACAACTGGGAACGAATTGGGCGGTTCATGTTCACGCCCTCGGAGTTTGACAAGTTCCGGGACTTGGGACTGGCCATTGACGAGAAGATCCCGCCCGAGCGACTGGTGGAGGGCGACCGGGAGATGGTGTTCACGTTTAGTGAGTGGGCGGGCGCGGGGTCGGAGCTGATGCTGCCCGTCTTCGAAGGGATCCTGGCCGAAGAGTTGGTTCCGCGATTTCAAACCGCGTTGGTCGAAGCCACGCCCGAGATGGTCCAGGCCGCCGTGGATGGCGCCGCTCGGCGGCACGGCCGGGCGTGGCCCACTCGGGTGTCTTTGCGAGGGGCGCTTTGGCGTACGCATGCCGAGCCGGTGGGCGGACCGAGCGAGACGTTGCCGGTGGTGAATCCGGCGAGGGAGTTGAACATGAGCCGCTACGTACGGCGGGCGAAGTCCGAGCGAGACAAGCTGGCGCGCGGATACCTGAGACAATGGAATTCCTCCGTGCTAAAACACTTCGATCATTTTGGAAAAATGAGCCAGTTCAGCAGCTTGTGGCGGATCTTTACGCGGGGCGAGCTGGAAAGCTTGCTGGAGAAGGAGTATCGAAGGCGGAACTTGCCCTACGTGTTGCGGTCGCGGTGGCCTGGCCAGGAGGAGCTGGAAGAGGATTACATGTTCGTGGGGGTGGTGTATCGGGCCAAGCGACCTGACTTCATGCCGGGAGTCTTCAACAACCCGGTGGAAGCGGATACGATCGCCTTTGCCCAGATCTCAATGTTTACACCGCAGCCACGGCTCGTGTGGGCGCATCATCAGGAACGAGAACACGATCCACCGGGCGGGCTACGGGGTGGTGGCATTCCGGGGCTTCCCAACCCGTTCCCCACGATTGAGCCCGACCCGAATCCCCCGGGCTCCGGCGAGTCGTGGTGGTCGGTCGTGGTGCAATCGCGCGGCTGGCACAGTGGGGATTGGTCGCTATTCAACCAGAACTGGTCCACGCAGTTGACTCCGGCGACCGCCCGGCAGCTGCCCCGGATTCTGAGTCATCGGCCATACGTTTTGGACAACATGGACGACACGCTGGTGAGAGGGCTTCCGCGGCTCGATGAGCTGGATACTGAAGACATACGCTGGATCAACCATCATTGACGGACCGCGTGGCGGGGGTCGGAGCGGAAACATGGCGAGTTCGTGGTTTCATGTATTTCAGGCGGTGGGATTTGCCCGGGTGGAAAGCGGCCCGACGCAAGCCGTCCTCCCGTTGGTCGGACTCGCGGCGGAGAAAGTCATGCGCGACCAGTCTGCAACTCAGGCGGTGGGATTTGCCCGGGTGGAAAGCGGCCCGGCGCAAGCCGTCCTCCCGTTGGTCGGACTCGCGGCAGAGAAAGTCATGCGCGACCAGTCTGCAACTGAGGCGGTGGGATTTGCCCGGGTGGAAAGCGGCCCGACGCAAGCCGTCCTCCCGTTGGTCGGACTCGCGGCGGAGAAAGTCATGCGCGACCGGTCTGCAACTCAGGCGGTGGGATTTGTCCGGGTGGAAAGCGGCCCGGCGCGATTCGCCCCACTGCGACGTAGGCGAAGAACACGTCGCGGGTTGGCGCCCGTGGAGCTGGTCTTGTGGCTGCCCGTTTTGCTAATGGTCATGGCATTGATGGTCAATTATGCGAATATGACGAGCTGGCGGATCCGGGGGGAAGTGGTGGCCCGAGACGCCGCGTGGCGTTCACGATGGCCGCGATCCGGCAGCGCCGAGCCGCGTCCGCCGAGCCACATTTGGCCCGATGACGCGGACATGGGACGGCATGGGGATTCACAAATCTCGCCACTCAATCATCCCGACATCCAACATCCCGTTGTACGGGGGCCCGTGCTTGAGCTGGGAAGTCCAGCCCGCCGATTCCTGGTCAAGCCGCTGCTGGACCAAGAAGTGGGGGCCATCAAAGGAACCAGCAGCATCGATCGTCCGTATGATTTGTTGTCGGCGTTAGGCAGATTCCGTAGTGGTGAAATCGCGAACCGTTTGCTCACCAAGCAATGGCAGTGCGCTCAGATGGGGTTTCCCAATCGCTACCGGCGCTCTTTGGTGTTATACGATCTCCCACGCACGGATCCAGGTTTGCCGGACGCGTATGTGCGGGCAATTATCGATTTGCTGGACATTCCGCACTACGAGGCACTCTCCGTTTTGGACCGGGACGAGGACTGGAAAATCTACCACGGGACGTACCCGAGCTTTCATCCGCGTATTCGACACAATTACGGCGAGACAGACCCTGAGGTTGTTTTCGAGCGATCGGTTAAAGAGAAGATCGACCATGTGGATGAAGACGGGGAGGTCGTGCTGGGCGAGATCAGTCGCCTGCCCCGGCGGATGACGAAGGCTTACCTGAGCATGTATGAGGGGGCCAAGCAGGAAATCGAGGAGCTGGAGGCGGAACTCGGGGAGATTCCGCCCCCTTCGGCACAACGACGACAGTGGATATTGGATCGACTCGAGCAACTGGGACAGATCGAAAACTTGGACCAGAAGATCGAAGTGCTCCGCCAAGATCAAGCCACGCTGGACGCTCGAGAAAATGAAATGAAAAGCTACGTCCGTTCCCTGTTTGCCGAACCGCGGAGAGAGTGAATCACGTCGATAATGACCGCCAACGGTAAAACACCGCCGGTTGAACGTTCCCCAGCGGAGGGTGGTGGGAAACGTACGGGCATCGGGATCGAGAACCGTGGGAAGCCCGGCGGCTTGGCGGCGTTGGCCCGCCGCATCATGATTGGGTCGGGAAATTTGCTGGCGACCGCCGTGATCGTGATTCTTAGTCTCACGTTCGGCAACCAAGTGCTGCGCTGGTGGCGGGAAGAGACGCCGAAGGGGAGCGGTCCCGCCAGCCTGGCGGTTGACCGCTTGGAAGGCCTGGGCGATCCCCGCCGCCCCCATCTGTTGGCATTTGGCGACCTGCCGTTGAGTTTTGAGCGGACGGTGTTCGAAGGGACGGAACAAGCGGCGCTCGCGGAGTTGCGAGCGAAGTGCCGGGCCTTGGCAATCCAGTTTGATGGTGACCGCCAGCAGGGGTTGCCGGTCAGTGACGACTTTTTGCGCCGGTTGGATGAGAGTGAAGCGGTAGAGCAGGGTAACGGCTGGCGAATTCTTCAGCAGGGTGGGCCGGTTATATCGGTTGTGGCGCTGCACGACGTTCCACACCGGACGCCAGTGAGCAAGGATCGGGCCCCCGAAATCACTGAGTCCGTGGTATCATGGGGATTGGGGCTTCGTGCTCCCGCGACGGGGCGGGAAGCGGAGGCGTCGCGAAGCCGCTGGACCTTGTTCACGTGCTCCGCGCACCGCCAATCGGTCGATTCCGACTTAGACGGATCGCAATGCGACTCGGCCATGGCCAGTGCGAGCGACGGAAGCACGGATTGCGCCAACGGGGCCTTGAACCGCGGGAGTCTAACCGGTGGCGGCGCGGACCCGCCAGTGCCCCTGCCTCCTCGAAGCCAGCGTACGCTGGGGATGCGAATTCAGGGTGGAGGTGGCTTGGTGGGATTCGTAAGCCGGGAACGTTTGGCTTTCAACCGGGAGTTTTTCGAGGAGCACTTGGAGGGGCGCGGCTGGGCTCGGGAGTTTGGCTGGGCCAAAATGGGGAAGGGGCTACATGCCCGATTTCGGACATCGAAGACGAGGGTATGTGACGTTCAGTTACAGGAGAAGACCGACGGGGGCACGCGCGGGATTTTGACCCTAACGTCAACGGCAGCCGATGCCGAGCAATGACCGTTGGTTATTGGTCATTGGTCATTCACGATTCGTCATTCACTTAAACGGTCTTCATATTCCGCGGGCGCTCCCACTTTTGTGTCGTTTCTGATTGGGCAAGTTACATGAAAAACGCATCGGGCTTGATCGTAGCCGTGATCCTGGGTGGAGCAGCGGTGGTGTTCAACTGGATCTATCTTCATGAGAAGGCGGCAGAATTCCAGGTTGAATCGTTTCTGGGGATTCGCGAGGGGGAAGAGATCCAAGTGGGGGACACGCTGTTGGAGTCGCATTTCGAAGCGGTTCCCGTGCCGAGGAAGTATGCGGAGAAACTGGAGGATTACGTCTATTTGTATCAGGACAAGGCAACGGTAACCGGTATCAAGGCCACGCGGGATTACGAAGGCGGCGATCTTGTTCATCTGGAGGACTACAGGACGCCGGCCCGGACGATTAAGTTGAAGGATGATGAGCGGTTGATTTGGGTGGCGGTGGACAGTCGCGCGTTCGTGCCGGCCCTGGTCAATCCCGGCGATCAGCTCACGTTTGTGTTCCCTTCGGTCGGCTCCGGTGGTGACCCGCGATCGGCCGAAGGCACGGCGGAGACGCTTGGCCCTTTCACCATCGGGGCATTGGGAACGCGGTTGGGGGATGTTGACGTTGATCGCGGGTACGATCGCGGGCACGCGGAGGAACGTCAGGTGGGGATCATTGCTCAGGTGGAGGGTGGCGATCTGGACACAAAAGCATTGCGGTTGTTGGAACTCACGACGGGAGGCAATCGGGTTGCCGGCGTGGCGCTTCATCCGCGAGAGGCGCGGGATTGAAACGGCGTGGCGGCACGCTGCCGGATGTCGGGACGCGGGGGTTTTCGAGCGACGGAAGAATCCGTTATGAAGATCTGGTTCAACAAGGTCAACGAGAGTCGCCGGTCGATGGTGGAAGTCCAGGCGAACGAGGTCAGTATTGGCCGCGATCCCGAAAACGGCGTGGTGCTGCGCAGCCCGCTTGTGTCCCGGCATCACGCGGTGGTGCGCGTCGACGACGGGGAGCTGGAACTGGAGAATCTGGGAGCCAACAGTTGTCTGGTAGGAGAAGATGAGGTGATGGGGGGGAGCCGTGTCCGGTTTCCCTCCTCGGTCAAGGTTCGCATTTGGCCCTTCACGCTGAGCTTTGAAACCGAAGAGAAGGTTGCGGTAACCCGGCGCGAGCTTGAATCGCATCTTCGTTCGATCATCGCTGATTTGGAATTGAAGATCCATCAAACGCTGCTCGAGCGGCTGGATCTTTATGATATGGAGATGTCAAGGCGTGATCAGCGTGAGAGCATTCTGTCCCTGGAAAACAACATTGAAGACGTTTGCAACGAGCTCAGTGTTTTCGATGAGACCAACGAGGCCATGCTGGAAGAGATCACGGGCGTGGCCTTCCACGATCACACCATTAACCGTCTCATCATGGAGACGGACGACGATGAGGTGTTCGACCTTGCCACGCTAACCACCAATGAATTCGACGTGCCCGCGACCCTGGTTCCCGAACGGGAAACCGAGCTGCATGGGTTGTTACAGTTCATCCGCGAGCGCCTGGATCTGGATGATTTGCCCGATATCTCGTCCAAGATTCATCAGGTCGAGGAGCGATTCTCGGAAGTGTTTCAGATGATGCGGCCTCATTTCCACAAGGAGCTCAAGAGATACGTGGTGCTTCGCATGCTCAAGAAGGACCTGAAAGACATCGTTTTTGGGTTTGGGCCGCTGCAAGATTTGCTGCGAGCACCGACGATTAGCGAGATCATGGTGGTCCGGAGCGATCAGATCTATGTCGAACGGGATGGTGTTATCGAGAAATCGGGACGGCGTTTTATTTCGGAGAAGGTGACGGAGTCGATTATCGAGCGGATCGTGGCGCAGGTCGGGCGGCGGATTGACAAGAGTCAGCCACTGGTCGACGCCCGGCTGGCCGACGGATCGCGAGTGAACGCCATTATTCCGCCTTTGGCCGTTTTCGGGCCGTGTTTAACCATCCGAAAATTCCCGATCCAGCGGCTGGTGATGGATGACATGATCGACAATGGCACGATTAGCAAGGCCGCCGCGGCTTTCGTGCGAGCTTGTGTGATTGATCGACGGAACCTGCTGATTAGCGGTGGGACGGGATCGGGAAAGACAACCATGCTCAACGTGTTGAGCAGCTTCATTCCGAACAAGGAACGGATTGTCACCATCGAGGATACATCGGAACTTCAGTTGCACCAGGAACATGTTGTCAGCCTGGAGAGCAAGCCGCCGAACGTGGAGGGGGCCGGGGAGTACACGATCCGGGATTTGGTGAGGAATTCACTTCGGATGCGCCCGGATCG
This sequence comes from Planctomycetota bacterium, assembly GCA_051745935.1. GTDB lineage: Bacteria > Planctomycetota > Planctomycetia > Pirellulales > Pirellulaceae > JBNJEM01. The sequence goes on along the minus strand of JBNJEM010000033.1, from coordinate 12,189 downwards.
GATTATCGTCGGCGAGTGCCGGGGGGTCGAGGCCTTGGATATGATCCAGGCCATGAACACGGGGCATGACGGATCGATGACCACCGTGCATGCCAATAATTCGCTGGAGGTTATCGAACGCCTCGACTTGCTGATGTTGATGGGCGCCGACTTGCCAGTTAGCGCGTTGCATCGGCAGATTGCCTCGGCCATGGACATCGTTGTTCATATTGACCGTTTGTCCAACGGCCGGCGATTGGTGAGCCAGATTTCCGAAATCAGCGGGGTGGATCCGAACACCAGTGACGTGAAAGTGACGGACGTGTTCAATTATCGTGGCGGGACGCTACAGCCGACTGGGTATCTGCCTTCGTTCACGGATTCACTGGTCGAAAAGCAACTGTTGGAGCTGGAGTTCTTGTACAGTGATCGCGTGAAATAGCCAAACGTGATTTCGAAACCATCCTTCATGGCAATCAAGCCCGAAGCGGGAAGAGTTTGTCGGACAATGACGAATGACGAACATGCGAGTGACATCCGAGAGGCGTAGCCGTTCACGGGCAAAAGGCTGACATCCGCGAACGTTCGCACGGCCGTTGCACATATTGAGGAAAGGCTTTTCCAGGTGAAAATGCCACGGGCTTGTCCCGTGGTCCGTTACGTTCCACGCTACCGACGGCCAGGAGTGGTGTGTTTGGCCGGTTTGTAGCGGCGAGCGTGAACCACCACGGGACACGCCGGTGGCATCCATGCGGGCCTTGCGTGTCCAGGCCGTGCAGCGGGACCCGTGAACAGTTACCAAGAGGCGAATGGCGAATGACCGGGGGATGAGATGGTTGGAGATCAGGTGGAGATTCTAATTCTGTGCGGGATCACTGGTGTGTGCGTGGCGGTGGCGGCACTGGCGGGACAGCGCGGCTTTTCCAGCCTGATCGACGAGGTGGAACGAGACCTGCGCGATCGTCTTCGTTGGCTGAGAGTCAAAGCGAATCATCCGCGCGCCTGGATCCATGTTTGGCTGGGCTTGCTTGTTGCTCTTTTCCTCGCCGTCTGGCTGGTCACGAACGCCCCCTTGCTGGCCCTGTCGGTGGTGGTGGTGTTGATCGCGGGCCCCTGGTATCTCATCCGCCGCATGGCGGTGCGGCGGCGTGAGCAGATCGAGGATCAACTGGCTGACGCCATGGTGATGTTTTCGGCCAGTATTCGAGCCGGCCTGTCGCTGGCCCAGGCCCTGGAGCTTTTGGCCATGGAATGCCCTAAACCGATCCGGCAGGAGTTCTCGCAGATTATCAACGAGTACAAGATGGGCAAGCCGATGGAGCGGACGTTGCGGGAGGCGAATGAGCGGTTGCGGAGCGAGAACTTTTCGCTTTTCTCGGCGGCGTTGTTGGCGAGCCGGGAGAGCGGAGGAAGACTGAATGAAACGGTGGAACGGATTTCCAAATCGGTGCTCGAAATGCAGCGTTTGGAGCGGAAGATGCAAACGGAAACGGCCCAGGCGCGAAAGTCAGCCGTGTACATGGCCATCGTGCCGCTGTTTATCCTCGTGGTGTATTTCTTTGTTGACCCCGTGAATTGCCGTTTACTGTTCGTCACGACGCTGGGACAGATCGTGCTTATTGTTGCGGCAATGCTCAATCTCGTGGCTTATTTTTGGGCCGTCAGGATCCTCAATGCCGATTTTTGACCTACCAGCCGTAGCCAGCTTATCCTTGGGGGCCGACGTGCTGCTGATGTGGCTCGCTTGCCTGACCAGCGGCGCGGCCACGGGGGTGGGGATCCGTTGGTTGTTGTCGGCGTTGCGCGCCGACGATTTACAGCAGGATGACGAATGGCGTTATGATGTAAGTCGGATTCAAGCGTTGCGGCGGTTGGATGTGTTGTACCGATTGTTTCAAGTCGTGATTCAGGGGCTTGCGAGGGTGAATCGAGCGGCATTATCGGGACGACTGCCCGAAATCCAGAGGCAGATACGGGCGGCGGGGTTGTCCAGGTTCTGGCTGGCGGAAGAATACCTGGGGCGGATGCAACTCATTGCCTTGATGCTTTTTCCGGCCTACCTGTACCTGTGCGCGGGCAACGTGGGGGTCGGCGGCATCGCGTTGGCGGTGGCCTGGTTTCTGTTGACGATCTGGTTCCTCCGCCGACGGTTGGCCCAGGCCGCCGGGCGGCGGTTGACCCTGATCAAGCGCCGCATGCCCTATTTCCTCGACCTGATGACCTTGCTGATGGAGGCTGGGGCGAGTTTTTGGGATGCTTTGAAGCAGAGTGTGGAGGAATTCGAAGGGCATGCGATTTCGGTTGAATTTGGCCGCGTCCTGACGGATATGAACATGGGGAAAACACGGCGCGAGGCTTTTCACAACCTGCGCGGCCGACTCAACGACCAAGAGATCGATAACATTGTCGGGTCGATTATCCAGAGCGAGGAACTGGGAACGCCCTTGGCCGAAGTATTTCGCACGCAGTCGGACGTGCTGCGGGTGAAACGGTCACAACGAGCGGAAACCATCGCGGCCGAGGCCGGTGTCCGAATGCTATTGCCCGGTGTCTTGATCATGGCCGCCGCCGTGCTGATCATACTGGGACCGTTCATGCTCAATTACCTGCACTTCGGGCTCTAAAAAGGTATAACAGAACCAGTCGGGTTTCCTTTCATCGAGGGCGTTTTGGGAGCGGAGACCAAGTTTTGTGACGAGCTGTAAAAAGGTATAACAGAACCAGTCGGGTTTCCTTTCATCGAGGGCGTTTTGGCGGCGGGGACCAGGTTTTGTGACCGGCTGTGAAAGCCGGTGACAGGGCCTCGAGGCGGGCGGGACGTGTCGCACTTTCAGATAAGCAACAAGACCTGATGATGTCGCACTGATTATGTCGCAACGGATTACATGCCCACAATGCGGAAAGCAACTCACGGTTCCTCCCGAACTGCTGGGGAAGAAGCTGGCGTGCCCGCGTTGCTCGAACCGGTTTCGCTTTTCCGAAGGGGACGGGCATGAGCTTTCCAGCGTGGTGGAAGTAGCGCCGCCCGACCCCAATCTGTATCCGCCCGGGGCGGCGCCCACGGCTCGGAGCGGCTCGGGCATTGGGGAGCCAGGAGCTCAAAAACCCGCCCCAGGGTCCAAACCCTGGAAAACGAAGACCAAGAAGAGTCCCCAAACGGCCCGGTTCATTGAGCGAGACGCGAATGCGACAAATGTGACGTTGGGGGCGGATGGGCAGTTGCCGGAGCTGGCGTTGGCTTCCGAAGAGAGTCAGCCGGAATCGGTGACCGATTCTGAGTCTTCTCGCTCCTGGCTGATGATTGTGGTTTTGTGTCTCAGCGTGCTGCTGTCCGCACTTATCCTCGTGATTGACAACCCCTCCCGGTTTGGTGCCGGAGACCGGTCGGAAGATCACCACGCGGAGCTCGTGGGGATTCTGGAATCGTGCGACGGTGGCGAGCCTGCTGTTCGCGAGATACGGTGGCTTTTGGGGCGCGCCTTGCAGGCCTATAATCGGGGGAAGTCGGAAGAGGAGAAAAAGTATTATCGAGAAATTCTGAACGTGCTAAACCGTGAAGACGCGCCCAAGTACGGTGGTTTCACGGGCAGGGATAGACAAATCAAGGAGCTGCTGGGCGAGTTGCTTCGGTAGAAAACGCGGGGCATGGTCTCCAAGGGATTCTGTCCAGGGATGTCGTACGATGGTCCGCCCAGGCCGTCGATGGAGCGTTTGCGACGGTTTCAGGGAGGCGCGGATTGACAAATGGACAAAACGGGGACCCAGGCCTGTTGCAGGCCTGTTGTGGTGAAAAGCCGAGGGATTTATTGGGGAGTCAGAGGACGGCTTGAGCCGCGGCTCTGAAAGGTGCTGATGTCAGACGAGATTCGATACGAGGTTGGCGAAGAGATCGCGCGAGGGGATTTTGCCACGGTCTACCGGGGCCGCGATTTGCGTCTCGACCGGGATGTTGCGATCAAGCAACTTCACCAAGAGTACCTGAACAATCCCAAGCTGACGGATCGCTATTGGCAGGAGGCGCAGATCCTGGCGCGCCTGGAACACCCTCACGTGATGACCATTTACGACGTGGTTCCCGAGAAAGGATGGTTGATTCTGGAGCTGATGAAAGGCAGCTTGAAGGATCAGCTGGGCAATAGGCCGATTCATCTGAAGGACTTGAGGCTGACGATTCTTTTCGTGGCTCGCGCGCTTTCTTTTTTCCAGCAGCACGATATCCTGCACGGGGACGTGAAGCCCAGCAATCTTCTGATCGGTCGCAACAACGTCATCAAGCTCGGTGATTTCGGGATCGCTCGCCGGCTGCAAAGTGGCGAAGGGAGTGCGATCAAGGGCGCGACGCGCTACATTGCTCCGGAAGTGGTGTCCGACAATTTCGGTCCCGTCGGTCCGCACAGCGATATCTATTCACTTGGCTTTTCGGCTTACGAATTGCTCTGTGGCGAGCGTTTCGACTCGCTCTTTCCCGGGCTGCACATGTTTGGCCGCGACCAGCAGTTGGCGTGGATCATGTGGCACTCGGCCATCGATCGGCGTCTGCCGAGAATCAAGGATGTGCTGGAGGGGGTGCCCGAGCAGTTGGCGGCGGTCATCGAGAAAATGACCGAGAAGGATCCGGCGAAACGGTACCGCTCCGCCGATCAAATCATTGCTGATTTGAATAGCAAAACGACGATTCCGACGACCGAACCATCGCAACGGGACGTGGCCGAGACGGAACGGGAGTCTCGTCGGGCTCGACGCAAGCGATACACCGCCATTGGGGCGATTCTCGTCAGTGTGTTGCTGAGCGCGTTCATGCTGTTGCCGAGTGACCGTGAACGGTCCCCGGAATCATCGCCGACTCCGACCGAGGGATGGGTGGGAAAAGTTGTCGCTGATCAGGACAAAATCTACCTGAAGTCCGAAGAGGAGGTTTTGATTGGTGAAAACGACCTCATCCTACTCGACGGCACGGTCCGCGAACTGGAGGACCTGGAAGTCAACGACAGGCTATCCATTCAGTATTTTGATGGCCCTGGAGGCCAAACCAAGCGGATTGAGGTGACCCGCGCCCAGGCGACTGGTTTTTCGGGCCGCGTCACCAGCGTGAATGCGACCGAGAGAACGTTGACAATGGCCGGAGACGGGGGCGAGGCCCGGGTTTTTGCTTTTGATGGCGAGACCTCCGTGCGATTGAATGGGGAATCGGTGACCGCGGCGGACCTGGAAGCTGGAGACACCGCGAGGGTGAAGTACTTGGGCCAGGGAGAGGGAACGCACGCGGTTTCAATTGACGCCCACAGAGAACTGACAACGAGCGGAACGCTTGAACGCTTTGACGTGGCGAACAGACGGATCACGTTTTCTCGGAACGGAACCGAGACCACGCTGCGGGCGGCTGATGATTTGTCCATTACGATCAATGGCCGTGACAATTTGTCGGGACGGAGTCCGTCGCTCGGTGACCTGAAAAGCGGTGACCGGATTGTTTCGCTGGTTTACGATGCCCAAGTGCGCCGGATTGAGCTGGAGCGAGAGATTTCCGATGTGGTTAAGGTGTCGGCCGTCGAAGCGGCGGAGGATCGTTTGACGGTGGTTGCGGACGGGGATCGGATTGAGGTCTCCGCGGAAGGGGCGACAGTCGGTTACGAGGACGGACGCGTGCCCCTTTCGTCTCTGCGCAAGGGGGATGTACTTGTCGTCAATCACGATTCCCCCGACCGGGAGAACGTTTCGGCTCGATCAATCGAAGTAAAGGAACTGGTGCGTGATCCGCGTCTCGTTGCACTGGTGATTTGTCAGCAGTCGTACGATAACATTCAGATCACGCCTTATAAGTACGGCCTCCGGGATGCCGAGCTCGTCCGGGATTCGCTGGATGTGGGCGCTCGGGTTCCCGAGAACCAGCTGGTGCTACTGAAGGATCTGTCGCGCGATGCACTGCTTGAAGAGATCACGGAGTTTCTGGCGGCCCATGAGGATCGTGAACAATTGATGGTCTATTTTGTGGGGCAGGCGTACGTGGAGCCGAAGACGGAGACGACTTACCTGGCCGCCCGTGATTTCCAGCTCGATAACATGGCGAATACGGGTTTGGGCCTGCGCGACCTGATCGGGAGGATGGAAGGCTTTCAGGCCAGGGAAAAGTTATTGATTCTTGATACCTGCCACGACGTGTCCGCTGTTGAGTCCCAGTTGCAGCCCGCGACAGGCGACCAGATCCGGAAGGCCATGATTGGCGACGCCGTGTCGCGATCCGTGACTGTGATCGGGAATTGCGACAACGAACGCCGCGTGGTCGTTGATGAAGATGGCGGGCATGGGCGGTTTGGACGGGAGCTGGCCAGGGCTTTTGGAGGCGAGGCCGATTTCGATGCCAACCAACGGGTCACGGGGGACGAGCTGTTCACGTATTTACGAGAGCAACTTACGGCCGTTCAGCAGACGCCGGTCCGTTTTCAGCCGGACAGAAGTCCACCGAGGCTCACACTGGAAGCTGCTGAAGCGGTGCGCAACCTGCTGGCGGAGATGAGTCGCCGCCGTGTTCCCGATCAGTTCGACGAGGACTATGAGAGCGCGAAGGAGCTGTGCGGTAAGGAACCCGACGCGAACCTTGCTTATGCGCTGGTGAAACTGAAGACCGGCCGCACGGGCGAATCGCTGGACGTGTTTCAAGCGGTGTTAGCGTCGCATCCCGACGCGCTGGTGGCGTATCACGCGGCTGCCTATCAACACTTGGGCAAGAAGGAATGGGGAGCCGCCGCCGATCTGTTGGCCGAGCTGGTGAAAAGAATCCACGCACTTCGCGATCGCCGCGAGGACTATGTTTCCCATTTACTCCGTTTCGCCGGTATCGCGCGGCCGTTTTTGGACCAGGTCGACCCGGATTCCAAGTATGGAGAGGTCATCGAGGACGCGGCGGAAAAACTGCACGGCGACCAGAAAAGCGAATACGAAGCGGGGCGGGAGGAGTTCGATACCCGCTATGAACAACTCCCCCCCACTCGACGCGGATCGATTCGTGGGTTCTACCAATTTGATTTCGAGATGGTAAAAGAGTATCTTCTGAATCAGTTGAATTGATTTGCAGGCTTGTGTCCAGTAAGACCACGAAGGGAGACGCGAAGATGAAATCCGGGAGAAGTGCCCGAATGCCGCTGGGGTTCACGTTGGCCGCGCTGGTGGGAATGATCAGCTCGGCCGCTGCGGGAGCTCCCCCTGATAAGCTGATTGAGGTGGGGGGCGCGACAGGGGGAGTGATTGTTCATCTGGGATGTGGAGACGGAACGAAAACAGCGGCGCTGCATGCCGGCGAACCGTTTCTCGTCCATGGTTTGGACACGAATGCCGCCCAGGTGGCGAGTGCGAGACGGCACATCGATTCGCTCGGCCTGTACGGTCGGGTCTCGGCGGAGAAGTACGATGGGAAAAACCTGCCGTATGGCGACAACATCGTGAATCTGATCGTGGTCACCGACGCCGCGGACGTCGATGCCGCCGAGATAAAGCGGGTATTGGTCCCTCGCGGTTCCGTTCTGGTCAAAGCCGACTCGACGCTCCTCGAGAACACCGCACTTCGAAAGGCGGATGCCGTGGAGGGGTGGAACAAGTACGTCAAGCCTTGGCCCGGCGAGATCGACCAATGGACCCATTTCTTGTACGATTCGAGCGGCAATGCGGTTTGCAAGGATAAGCGAGTGCGACGACCCCGCCACATGCAGTGGTACGCGGGCCCGAAACGTTCGCGCCACCATGATAGCTTGGCGAGTCTGAGCGCCATGACATCCAGCAACGGCCGCCTGTTTTACATCTTTGACGAGGGACCGACTTCGATTGTACACCGCCCATCCAGTTGGAAGCTGATAGCCCGCGATGCGTTCAACGGAAAACTGTTGTGGAAAAGGGATATTCCCAGTTGGATGACGCACCTGTACAACTTCCGGGCTGGTCCCAAGCAGCTTCCCCGCCGTCTGGTATCGGTCGATGACCATGTTTACGTCACGCTGGGGCTTTCGGCGGCGGCTTTGAAGCTTGATGCAGCCACGGGAAAGACGCTGCTCACTTACCCCGATTCCGACAATACCGAGGAACTCGTATACCACGACGGCATGCTGCTGGCCGTGATTGGTGACCCGAGCGTCCTGATGGAAAACGCGGACGGCTGTCACGGGTACTGGGAACTTGCCGAGCACAAAGAGCCGACCGTGGACAAGTCGATTGTGGCTTACGATGCCGAGACGGGAGAGAAACTGTGGACGATCCAGGGCGAGAATCTCAGGCACACGGTTCCACTGTCTCTGTGTGCCCTGCGTGATAATGTCTTTTATCTGGACAATCAGAAGCTCCGCTGCGTTGATTCGAAAACGGGCGAACAGCGATGGGCATCTTCCTTCGAAACGCAAGGGTGGTTCATTCGCAGTTACGCGCCCACGGTGGTGGCTCACGACGACGTCATCATGTGCTTGAAATGGGATCGTCTCCATGGCTATTCGATCGAGACGGGCGAGGAGCTGTGGCGGAATAAGGGCGCGATCGGATTCGGATCGCCCGGCGATCTGTTCGCCATCGGTGACAAGGCTTGGGCGATCCCGATGAGGAAATCCATTTGGAGGAAGAGCAAGAGAAACAGCGATGGGATCATCACGACCGGTATTGATATCCCGAAAAGTGTTTTTCTCAACGACGCCAAGACGGCGGTCGGTATTGATATTCATACGGGGGAAATCACCGATACGGTTCCGTTTGCCCACACGCAGCACCATCACCGGTGTTACCGAAACAAGGCCACCGAACAATATCTGCTGATTGGCCACAGCGGCATTCAGGTCTTGGACCTGGAGTCGCGAGCCACCGAGACACATCGATGGGTTCGCGGCCTTTGCCAGTATGGAATCATGCCGGCGAACGGATACATTTATGTTCCACCGGATACTTGCCGCTGCTACGGTTCGGGAAAGATCAACGGGTTCTTTGCCTTGTCGGAAAGCAATTCATGGGAGGGTGTTGAGCTCGTCCCGGCTCTTGAAAAAGGGCCTCTTTATTCGGAGGTATCGTTGGATGGCGATGAAGAGCCATCCGGGAAAGCGGATTGGCCCACGTATCGGGGCAATAACGCTCGCGGTAGCGCGGCGAGGTGTCGGGTGGCCTCGGACCCTGTGGTGACGTGGCAAGTGGAGATCGGCGGGACGATCACCGCGCCTGTCCTCGCGGGCGATAGGGTGTTCGTGGCCGACCGGGACGCCCACAGTGTGTATTGTTTGGACGCTGCGGAAGGTGAACCCATCTGGAAGTATTTGGCGAATGGTCCCGTGGATTCGCCGCCCACCGTTTACCGGGGACTCTGTATCTTCGGTTGCGGTGACGGTTCGGTCTATTGTCTGGACGCGGATCGCGGCGAGTTGGCATGGCGATTCAAGACCTCGAAGATCGAGCGGAGAATCGGTCACGAGGATCGGTTGGAATCCCCTCTTCGCATTCATGGCAGCGTTCTGGTTCAGAACGAGAAGGTCTATTTCGCCGCGGGGTACTCGTCGAATCTTGATGGTGGGATCCGGCTTTATGGTTTGGACGTCAGGACCGGGAAGCAGCTCCATGGCGCCAAACTCGCTTCGGGACACTGGGGTGATGATGGAAAGTGGGGGTTCCTGGCGGATATCCTCGTCTCGGATGGAAGCAGAATTGGCATGCGCGGCGCCGGTTTCGATGAGTCGCTGGGCCAGGCGAAAAGACCGCGAGCGATCGTGGCCGCCACCGGATTGCTGGAGGACGCGTGGTTCCATCGGCAAGGCTGGTCGTTGTCCGGCACTGGCGAAGGACAGCTGATTGCATTTGAGGGGAAGCGGTCGTTTACGGTCAGCAGCCCGTATACCGGTCTGAAGAGACGCCGGAGGGGGCGATTCAAGGAATTCAACCAGGATGGCCATTTTCACCAGAAATTCACGCGATACAGAGAAGAGTTTTTCCCGGTGGGAACGACGATCGCCTCGGGCAATACGCGCAAGAGCGACGATGCCTGGTCGAAAGACGTTGACCTGCAGCCACGCGCGATGGTCCTGGCCGGCGATAAACTGTGCCTTGCGGGTTGGATCGATGACGTCGCCGTTGAAATGAAATCGGGACGGCCCAAGAATCCCGCGAACCCGGACCCCCGGAATTCGGTGCTCCGCGTGCACTCGGCTGATACGGGCACGCGGCTTTCAGAGTGCGAACTGGAGGCGGAGCCGGTGTTCGATGCCATGGCGGCGGCGAACGGACGACTGGTCCTGTCACTCAAAAACGGAAAACTGGTTTGTTTGGAAAAATGCAACCGTTCACGGGCCAGAGAGTGACATCCATTGAGGAAAGGTTTTTCTAGGTGCAAATGCCACGGGCTTGTCCCGTGGTTCGTTACGTTCTACGCTACCGACGGGCAGGAGTGGTGCGTCTGGCCGGTGTGTAGCGGCGAGCGTGAACCACCCCGGGACAAGCCCGTGGCATCGATGTGGGCCTTGCGTGTCCAGGCCGTGTAGCGGCACCCGTGAACCGCTACTGAAAAATGCCCCCCGGGGCAAACTGCTTTTGCTGATCGCCGATGAACGCTGTCGATATTCTATACGAGGAAGGACCGTGCCTGGCCGTCAGCAAACCGGCTGGTTTGCTGACGCAGGCCCCCCATTACCTCGACAGCCTGGAGCGGCGAATCAAAGAGTACCTCAAACAACGCGACCAGAAAACAGGCCGAGTCTATCTGGGCATGCCCCAGCGGCTTGATCGCCCCGTTTCCGGCATCCTGGTCATGGCCAGGCATGAGCGAGCGGCCAAACGCTTGTCCGGCCAATTCGAACGCCGCATGGTTGAAAAAAAATACTGGGCCCTGTTGGAGGGAGAACTCGAGGACGACCAGGGCACCTGGATCGACACGGTGCGCAAAGTGCCCGACGCGGCCCAGGCGGAAACGGTCTCCAGTCATCACCCTGACGGCCGGGACGCCATGCTTCGATACGAAGTAAGGGAGCGCCGGCACGGGTGTTCCTTGGTGGAATTCCGATTGGAGACCGGTCGCTACCATCAGGTCCGCCTACAGGCGTCCGCGCGGGGGCATCCCGTTGTTGGCGATCTGCAGTATGGGGCGACGCGCGCGTTCGGACCCGTTTGCGAAGATCAACGCCGGCGGGCCATTGCCCTGCACGCTCGCCAGCTCTCGTTCTACCATCCCATGACCTATCAGCCAATCACGATCGCCGCGCCCTTACCAACGTTTTGGCCGGCGTGGCGCGGGTGCCACGCCGAGTGATCCCGGGCCGCCGGTAGCCGTTCACGGGTGCCGCTACACGGCCTGGACACGCAAGGCCCGCATGGATGCCACGGGCTTGTCCCGTGGTGGTTCACGTTCCCCGCTACAAACTGGTCAGAAACACTACTCCTGGCCGTCGGTAGCGTGGAACGTAACGGACCACGGGACAAGCCCGTGGCATTTGCACCTCGAAAAGCCTTTCCTCAATATGTGCAACGGACGGGGGAACGCCCATGGAGATCAGTCTCTTGCCCGTGAACGGTTACTTGAAAACGAACAATGGCAGCCCCCTTTCAGGTAAGCGACTAACGCGGTCAGCCGAGGCCCGACCAATCCGGCTCGCTGGACGTCTTCTGGAATCGAAGCGTAGTGCATCTTTTGGCATGACTCACACCAACAACCAACCGACCGATGTTCGTTGATATACCGGTCGCGGATGACTTTCTCCGCCGCGAGTCCGACCAACGGGAGGACGGCTTGCGTCGGGCAGCTTTGCACCCGGAAAAATCCAACCGCCTGAAATATAATTGCGCAGGCGGATAGCTCGGCATTGCGTTAGCAACGCTAACCCCAAGATTTTTCTTGTCTAACGGATTGAATGGGACCAGATTCCTTGATTCCTGCCCACGAGCTTTCCTAGCCACTACGCGTCATTTTCTCCCAAGTGGTTTCTGATACTCTCCGCAACTGCTTTGGCAAGCGCAACCGGAACAGCATTACCGAGCTGCCGCATTGCCTCAGTCCACGCGCCCTGAAACACGTACCTGTCGGGAAACGTTTGGAGACGGGCAGCTTCTCTTACCGTGAAGTATCGCACGTTGGCGTTCGTATAAGCAAGCATGTTTTCGCCGCCGGGAACACCGTGATCGCCCGCTTTCAATACCTTTGCGGGGTCGTCCAACGCGCTACCCGTATGACCTTTGTAGACTCTTGCGCCCGGATTCAGACAATGATTT
>JBNJEM010000032.1:0-25079 GCA_051745935.1 Planctomycetota bacterium | reverse complement strand
GGCGCAAGGGCAGCGGAAGAACGCGCGGGATCGAGCGGACGGGTGGATGGCCGAACTGACGGTGCAACCGGAGAACACGGCGACGCACGCGCTGGCGGATACCTCGCGCACCGGCCGTCGGGCGTCGGACATGGGGATTCTGCCGATGTCCCTGGATTCCTACCAGCGGCTGCTCGATTGGACCGCCCGGCTGATCCAATCCGGCGAGCGGTCCACGATCCCCAAGGACCTCGCCGCGATCTTGGATCACATGAACATCGAGCAAGAGGCTTGGTTGGACACGGTGCGGGGGTACGACGAGCTGTTTTGTCACGTCGTGGGCTCGTGTGCCTCGATGGGCGAGGCCGCGAAGCGGATGGAGGCCTCCCAGTTGAAGGGCGCCGCCGCGAGCCGCCGCGTGTTCAAGTAACCCACATCTTCCGCCCCAGCGCGCCGCGTTTCACTCCGACGTTCGGCGTAACGGGTCGGTGATGCGTGTAAGGTATTTCCGTCTCGAAGACGCTGACGGACACACGTCATTTTTTGACTGGGACGTCAGTCTCTCATCGCCGTGCGCGCTGCTCGTGATTCCCATCGCGCGTACTGCCTCACCCATGCCCTCCCGGTCCATCCTCTCGCCCCCTGCCCCCGCATTTTGCCGCCTCATTCCCTGACATCGAGTCGTCCGGCGACTATTACGCTCTGCAAATGCTTGACCAAGCTCGCAAACCCACGGCGAAAACCAGGCCAAACATCAGCATGTCTGCTTTCGCGTCCTCCAGCTGATTCTAGCGTCAGCCGACGCGGCGGAGCGTGCCCCAACCACGTTCAAGATACTCTAAACCGCTTTCCGGTTCAAATCGTCCCTGTCCAATCCTCCTAAATCGAATTAGCGCATGTGGCAATGATCCTCAGGATCCTCGCTATTCGCCGGCAACAATGCATTGATCGCGATCCCCAAGCTGGAGAAGGCTATCCGGTGTTTTGTTCACGTGTGGAGAGAAGAGTACCGGAACACCTTGGAGTTGCTAGCATCGTCGTCGAATTCCTCGGGCAGAGCCAAACGCCACCATGTAGCTGTAATTGCCCCATACAGATGAAATGTGAAGAGCTGCGATTGGGCAACTGAGAGAAGCTGGCTGCCTCTGTGATATGGCAGCGTCTCCAGGAGGTTGGGGCTGCCGCCTCATGCTGATGCCAGTTCTACCCGTGTTGACACCTTGCACTGACAGAAGTCCTGCCAACTTCACCCTTCGTTTCCACAGATCTAGCTGCACGAGCGCATCAAAGCTCACTGCTGGAAGATAACTGCGATGTTTCCAGCCGGATCACGTGAACCAACACGCTCCGCGACATGAGCGAACAGGCAGACCGCCACTCCTTCCACCGTCGGCGCGTGGGTGGTGAAGACTGCTTCAGCCGCAAATTGGCGACACACGCTCGCCACGGACTTCTGCGCCGGTTTCTGCTGAAACGCCGCGTGGAGCCGCGAAACGAACTCACGGCGCTCTGACAACAATCGGCCCAAGGGCTGGTAGAGGCAAGGTCGCCTGCAGCGAGCACATCCTCGCCAAGGCCCACGACTGTCATGTAAACTGGGCATAATCGCCGAACGGAACTCAGCAGTGAGGGAGGCGATATGCGCCGCGTGTTTGCGTCGCACCGCATCGGCCAATCGGCTGAGGCATTCTAGGAGCGTTTCCAAATCAGCCAACGGTACGCCTCGACGCCGCAAGAACCAGAACTCTTGTTCAGCAATCGTAGCAAATTGGCACCAGACCAGGTTATCGCGCTGCTCTGCCGACAGCGAAAAGGCTTCTCCTCTTCCTATTAGAGCCCGCGCCAGTCCGTCCCAGACGTCTTCCGGCAGGGGGCCTTCGAGGGAGGCCGCCACGAAGCCCCAGAATACGGCAGCGGCCCGGGCAGTCAAGGCGCGGCGTTTGACAATTGCCCCGTGCCGACACACGGCGCTGCAGAAGGTGCAACCGGGCATTTGTCGCAGCACCCTGGGGTGGCTTCGGTAGAACTCCTCGTTGCTGCATTTAACATCTTCGTTAGAAGCGACGCCGGCGGTTCGGAACAGGGGCACGGCAACCAAAGCTGGCGACTCTGAACCCTCGGCAAACACGGCTGCCCGACCGCGTTCCAACGCCGTGACAGCCATCTTCTGCTGACTCATAAGATTCATCGTCCCGCCCATTAGCTCGCGATCGTCCGCGGCGACGACGCGATGCATAATTTTCAGATTCGTGTTCTTGACCACATCGTGGGCGAGTTTGGAGGGGATTTGCTCGGCGACGATCAATCCTTCTCCATACGCGCGGATCTCGGCGAGAATGTTGCAGAAGGCTTCGACCGATTGCCCTTTTGTGTTGGCGGAGTCGGGGGCACTTGTGTCGGCGTTCGTACGTGCCAGCAGGCGATGAGCTTCCTCGATCAGCGTGACGTGACGCAACCCAGAGGCGTCGCCGCCCAGCATCCGATTCTCGTAGAGTCGCATTAACAGCAGCCCCATGAGAAAGGCACGTTCTTCGTCGTTCCCGAGGTGGGACAGTTCCAAGATCGTGGGTTTAGCAAGCAGAGCTTCCATGGGTACAGATCGCCGGCAGTCGAATGTCTGGCCTTTGTGGCCCACTCGAAGGCTGTCGACTCTTGCCTGCAAACCGGCAGTCACGTCCATTCGGATACGGCGATCATAGCCCAAACGCCCCACAACATCGCCGATCTTGTCGTACAAGTCGGACACGGTCGGAAAGGCCAGTGGCGGAGGCTCGCCAGTCGTGGAGTCGCTCTCGGGGTGGCCCCCCACTCCGAAGTCCCAGCCGCGACCTTCATACACTTCGTAGAGCGAGCGTTCCAGAACGTAGGGCATCGGGGCATAAAGAATGAACGCCGCGTTAAATACCGTGTAAAGATGCGAAATGTGTGCCTGGGGGTCGATTCCCACGGGAAACTCAAAGGGGTTTATCCGCAACGGTGCTACCTGACTCAATCCCCGCTCGTAGAGCCCAGGCGCAAATATTTGCAAATCCTCAAAACCGTTGGCCGCCAACAGATGTCGGTATTGGGCTTTGGCCGGCTCGATCACGAGGAACGGAACGTGATGGGTCACCCAGAGCTGGTGCACCAGCTGAAGCGCCGTATTGGTCTTTCCAGAGCCCGTGACGCCAACAACCAATGCATGTCTGCTGAGATCATCCAAAGGAACACTGAAGACCCGGTTGGTTTCGCCAGAGGCACTAATGACTCTACCAACGTTAACACGCCGACCAGGGACCGGATCAATGTCCAAAGCAAACCTTCTTGGCCTGGTGACTCGATAGCCCGGCGCTTCGTCGCGCGGCAGGTCGACAAGCAACCCGAGGTCCGAGCTGCAAAGCGGAGTCCGAAGAGGCCCGGCCCCTAGGTGGACCATTTCACCGTCCTCCTGGTGTGGCGTGCTGGTCGATGGTGAGGCAAAAACACTCACCGACGAAAGTGCCGCGGCAGGCCTCTCGTGAAAACACATGTGGATCGGTTCGGGCTTAGACTCCGAGCCGGCGAGAACGCTTCGCAGTAACGCTCCGGATCGATGCAACTCGCAAGCCGTACGGGTCAACAATGTCACGGAGGCACGCCACATCCCCTCGCGGAGGCCGGCTTCAACCTTACCGAATGCGATCTCCAGCAACTCTTCACAATGTTGCGCAAACCGATCGACTTGCTCGACCGACTGCTGACTCACCGAAGTGGTCGATGCGCTGGCAGTGTGTTTCACGTGCTCGTGGGCTTCGGCAATTGCCCGCGTCAGTTCCCAGAAACTCTCGGAGAGCTGCCACGACTTGATCGGATCGGCCTGGACAAAAAGACAGTAATGCGACCCGCGAATCGCGCGGATTACGCAGTCGGTGGTAGTCTGGTCGTTCTCGCCGGTGTTGTCCGCTGATGGGTTGCCCATCAGGGAGGCGGCCGCCGTATAACTGGCCAACCGCTCTAGAACTTCTCGGTACTCATTTGCCGAACCAAATGCTGACACGCGAATCTCGGGATACGTCGCTGTCAAGCACGTTTGGAGTGAATTAAACGCTGCAGAAGAATTTTCGATCGCCGCCTCTTCGGTCGCCCCCGTGGCCTTGACACCGACCACGAGGTGGACTTCTGAAGCTGCGCCGAACAAGAGCCACACAAACTCCGCGTCATGTTCGCAGATCCCCGAAAGCACTCGGGTCGCCAACGGTGGCGGTGGCTCCCCACCTCGCTGGCGGTTCGATGGCATCCGGCCAACACCCGTTACCTTGGCCAGCACGACCGCATAGGGCTGCCCCGACTGAGGCTGGAAAACCAACGCGTGATTCCGAGCCTGCGAACTGGTGGGCGGTGGCGGACTTCCGGCCACCGGCCTTTCATGTACATCGCGCCTTTGAATCGCAGCTAACAACTCCTGAAAATCCGGCGCCGCTTTCCCCGCAGACGCCCCGGTACCCTGGAACGTCGTATGGCGATTCACCGCGGCCGAGCGATCGCCACCCGCTCCGCCGGCTGCAGGATCCCGCTGCTTCTTTCCCTTTCGACGGATTTCCATATCAGAATTCCTCGCTGGCCCGCGTCTGATGCGCACTGACGACTCTATGTATCAACAACAACGAGCTCCCTTGGCGCCTTTATGTACCGAATTCTAGCCCAAATACATTGTATCTGACTACGAATATCCATACCGATTTCCTGACCAACGCAGGATGCTGTTCTGACAACAACTGAATCAACATCGCTCTCGGCCGTGGCCCCAAGAAAACCAACCAGCGACTCACTGACCAGTGCTTCGCCCGTCGTGTGGTTTATTCAGAGTATCCATTCGATCACGAATTTCGTGGAGGTCAGCTTCCGTTTCCGTGACTTTTCTCTCCTGTCTCTCAATGTCTATGTTGATGTCGCCACAGGTCTCTTCGTTGGAGCCGCCTTTTGCTCTGTAGTCATCCAACCATTTCCCAATATCGCCCGTGAATTGCTCGTCTGCAGAATCCACGGCGTCGCGATCGGTCCTCAAGGTGTCGAGCCGGTCCACCTCCTCCTTTAATGAGTTTTCCAGTTCTTGTTGTTGTTCTTCAAACTTCTCCATTTCTTCCTGCTGCGATTCGCCGATAGATTCGCCTAAGTGCTCCTGTTCGTTCATGATTAAGTCCTCTTCTCGTCAAGATCATTCGTGCTCCAATAAAAAACCACAGGCGGCTGAAAAGCCAGACCCCCGGCGCTCACGATCTTGGGTATCCGTAGTGCTCCCGCCGCGCGTCCTCTATCTTTTCCGACAGGTTGTCCATCTCCTCTTTCAACTCGTTCATTTCCTGCTTAAGATTCTCGACCTGCATGGGGTCGGCTTCGGAGAACATCTCCGCTTCTGTCCCTCGCGACCTAGCCCACTGTTCGGCCACGCCGACGATGTCGCTCTGAGGTTCCTGACGAGTCTCTAAATAGTCGGACGCAAGCTCTTTGTACTGCTCCTCGCGCGACTTCATCTCCTGCAGCTTCTGCTGCCATTCGTCACTCATCTGTTGGACCTCCGGCGGGTCATTCTCAGCCATGTCCATGGTATTTCCCATGCCCGCTGGGGCCTCAAAACTCTGCATGGCCTCGCGCAGCTTCTCTTCCTCCTCGATGATCTCCTCGACCTGGTCGTCGAGTTCCTGTTCATTGAGCTCTTCCGCATTTGATTCGATGTCAGACATGAGTGAACTCCTTCAATGAGTCCGCGCGATCCCGGAAAGTCAAAACAGTTCCATTCGTCAACGAGTCCGTGAAGATCCTTTCCTGCCGTGGGAGCGTTGTGAGTTTCTACCGACCTCACATTCCTGCAAAATCAACAACTGGCTCAACGGCCTGAGTAAGAACCAGCGTGTCGCATGACACAACTTTGGCCGACTTGACAGGAAGCCGGCCATTGTTGGTCCGAATCGCCAATACAATGCGATGGCTAGGCGGCCTGCAGCGGATCGTCGGAGTACCTCGTCGCGAAAGCGTCGGAAGCGTTCGACCTCGGGCGCACACGGATCGCGGAAGACCACGCTAGCCACAAAACACTGCGACTGCGCGATCACGGCCCCGTTGGCGTCCACAATTCGCGACACTTCGA
Source organism: Planctomycetota bacterium (assembly GCA_051745935.1). Taxonomy (GTDB): domain Bacteria; phylum Planctomycetota; class Planctomycetia; order Pirellulales; family Pirellulaceae; genus JBNJEM01. The sequence goes on along the minus strand of JBNJEM010000032.1, from coordinate 18,997 downwards.
TCACGCCACCGACCGAGGTGCCATAGACGCGCACGTTGTCGCCCTGGTCCAGAAGCCCGGAGAGCGTACCTTCGAAGCGGCAGTTCACCAGTTCGCCGGAGTCAGTCCTGAGCCGGAAAACCACGGTTTCCTTCGGTCGTCCACCAAAGAACCCCGCCTGTTCGGACTGGCGTTGAGGCGGAGTTTTCACGCATCCACGGACTTCCTGGCGGCCGCCCATAGCGTCTGGACTCACGTTGGATTGCTCAGGCATCCACATCGAAATGCTTCTCGCATTCTTGAAGGTCAGGCGAGTTTGCTCCCGAATATGCCGACCACGTTGGCGATCCGCTCCACGAGCAGGGGGTGTGAGCGAAACAGGCGCTCACGCCAATCAACCCCGCTACACGGGTCGCCACCCGATTTGACTGTACGAATTACGTCATTAAGTGTGTAATTGGCAACGTTGCCCAGGTGTTGAGCGACGTATTGATCAACCGTGGCCTTTTCAGCTGGCCAGTAGTCACCGGATTGAGCCAAGGCCACGAGTACCCGGTCGGGGTCGCCGACGATTTGAACGGCGTCTATGTCGGCCGCTTTCTCCATGTGCTGGGAATATAACCGGCACGCAATGGCGAACGCCAGAAGTACGCCGAGAGCCATAACCGCATAAGTAAGGAAGAAGACAGCCATAAAGGCGAACGCTATGACAATAAACAAGCCGATTAGGCATCCGACCAAGCCCATGCCTCGGCCCCCCAACATGAGCATCATCAGCATTGCCGGCGAAAGTCTCATATGCCGCATGCCCTTCCTGGTGCTAAATGCTACTGTATGAACACATGCTAACACTCCCTTTACAATCCATAAAACGGGAACAAGGCAGCAGGAAAGCAGCGTGTCGAATCGCCGTATATGGGAAATTTCATGCGCCACTGGAGCCTGAAGCTCGTCCGGGTCTTGGATAGTCTGGAGCAAGCCCCGATTGACGTACAAAACAGCCCATCGACCATACACACCGTAGCTGGATATGTTCGGGGAACCGTCCGATCGGAGATAGACGCGAGGAATGGTCGTACCAGTCTTTTGACATACCTGTGACAACGCGTGAAGGAGTGCCTGTTGCTCGGGATCGGTTGGATTGGCGGCCAGCGGGGTGCCGGAGGGAAAGAAGAATTTGGCAAGCGTGGGCAAGAAGTAAAGCACAGCGAACCCTACTGTCATGACCGCCGCATCACGCTGGGGGTGCGGTGTGTCTTGCAGGGCTCCCAGGGCAACCGAATGGACGATGCCAAACAGCAAGCACAAGAAGATCGCCGCTAGCGGTAGGGAGAAGCTGAAACTGGAGACACCTGGGCTTTGCGGCGGCCTTCCGGTCGACGAACCGGCCGGGACCGGTCCGCCACGGGGCAAGGGCCCAGACCCTGCCGGGACCGGGCCCTTGCCTGATGAGCCCGACGACGTCGAGTGTCCGGAAGTAGACTGGGCAACTCCAGGAGCCGCGGCTGCCACTGTCACTGTTTCCGTTGTCCCCATCGCTTGGATCTGAATAGTGGCGGTTTGCATGCCGGATGTCGGCAACTGGCCAGAGTCGACTGTCACGTCGATCGGCAGATTGTGACTCGCCTGTTGTCCAAAATGAATTGTGAGCCATGGCTGGTCGGTGGTCACTTGGAAATTGAAGCTCCCTCCCGTGTGATTGGTCAACACGAAGGATTGTACCGGCTGCGTGCCGGGGGCAACCGTGCCGAAATCCAACCGATCGGTTGACAGAGAAAACAGTGGACGCGTGCTCACGACACAAACCTACAAATTAACATTCCGCTCTCAGTTACTGTCCGTTACTAAACGGTCGCGCGAACTCAAAGGGCACGCACAATTAAGCTCTGCAATTCAACGTGCCTCCGAATCGCCCGGGAAACTGGCTCCGCTCGCGATCCGCGTTTTCTGGAGAGGGAACGCGTCTTGCCGCTCGCTCAGTGCCACGCGCTGAAACACGCCGCGGTTAGCTTTGAGTGATTGGTAAATGTCGATCATGATCCAATTCACAAGCCGCCTCCACTTTGTAGGATTCTTGAAGTGCAATTTCCGCCCCCGATGTACAGACCGCTAATGCGATTGCTTGGTGCTCTCCGCGTTACTGCGCGACCGGGACAACAACTTCGTCGATTACTTTGGAGAACACCTCACGAGAAGCCATGGGCTTGTTGCTTTTATCATACAGGGTCATTCGGCCATTCGGGTCGGCGAAGAAGGCGCGGATTTCGAAGGAATGAGCACGGTGCTGCTCAATGCTCAAGCTGTGTTCACCGTATTGTAGATCGGTGAGCCTTGCTGCGGCCGGTTGGTTCGTGCCGTTCTCAACGCGGACCTCCTCGTCGATAAAAGCCTTATTGGGCCAGTATCGGTTCCCGCTCCCAGTCACTATCAGGGCGGCCCAGCTTGGCTTGGCATCGGGCCAGTTCAGGACCCAGCCAGAGACCGTTCCCGCGTCGGACACGTATAAGCCCTGAAACTGATTAGGCTCCAACGTAAAAATCTGAGAGCTTTCCTTGAGACGGTCCTGAATGCCCTCCTCCTTAACGTCTGCAACAACGCCTGCAAGTGTTCTGGAAATGTCGGTCCAGGCCAGGGCGAGCTGTGCGCACTGTTTACTGTCGGAGAGCTCACGCTTGGCGGCAACCACGATGCGGCTGTCAGGGAAGATCCACACGTCCTCATTGCGGGGCCCGGCATTCTTCACGAAAAAAACGTCTCCTGCTTGCTGAACGGTGCCGAACTTGCGCTCAAGCGCTTTGTGCACCGGCTCGATTTTCAAAGAGACCCCTAGGTCGGCGGTCAGGGCTGACTTGTAATCCAACTCGGCCAGGCTTAGTCCCGTCTTGTGCGTGCCCCGGGCCCGGCCAAGTTCGCGGCCAGCGGAAGAATCGATAAGTAAGAGCGTCAGATCAACGGCACCCCCGCTGGCTTCGCCAGACAATCTGAGCTCGTATTTGGACGACTGGAAAGCATCGCCCAGGTTGATCTTGCCGCTTTTCTTACAAGCGGCCGCTAAGCCTTGAGTGACTTCTTCTTCGGAGACGCCCGCCTCGGGGTTCAACTCGATCCTACCAATGGAAGCCTGCATACCGCCGGTCTCCGCCGGCAGGACCTCGTTGAATTCGCCTTCGCTATTCTTCTGCTCGGCCTCGCCGTCCACCAATTCGCAGATCGACATCTTCTCTTGTACACTTACGACCCGGATTCGGCCGACCACATCCCGATCCTCGCCCAGCTTTTCTCCAGTGCTAGGGTCTGTAATCGCCGTCACTCCACGCACGATGTCGTACTCCGCACCTTCAGTGGACCCGTCTTTGGCGCCCCGGTTGATATATACGCGATCGCCGGAAACCTTGACCACTGTACCGGGCTCGGAGCTGCCAGGCGTGAGCTGTTCAACCATATTTGTCAGCGTCTCGCGCAATGGTCGCACGGTCGGGCCCGCATCGGCATGGGACCTGACATACTCCTGATCGGCTTGACTGAGTAGCTTTAGAGCGACGGTGACGACCGTGCCGTCAGTTTTCCTCAGATGAACTTCGCCGCCTTGATAATCGACCAACTCCGCCTCCACGGAATAGTTCCCGGAAGCATCGCTGAAGGTCCGTTCTTCAGCCTGAACCGTGAACGGGTATATCACCATCAAGATGATGGTAAAAGAAAGAAATCGATTCATTGTCCAGTCCTCCTCTGATAAGAGTCGATTTGCAGCGGCCGGCTATCATGCGGCCAGATTTCGGATCTTTGTAAACATGTCTGATTCCAAAACACCCCTTGGTCAATTTGACAAGTACGGTTATTCGCAACTGAAAACACGACTCATCAGTTTACCAACGAACGCTTACCGCCGGAGAAACACGATCAGCGACTTAGCGTATTTTCTTGATCACCTTATCCCCGTCTACTGGCGGTGCCTTGTGCCCCTCAGCGAACTTCGCCCGAGAGCTCTCTTCGTCAACTTCAACGACCCGGTATATGGCCGGTTCATACCCGAGGATATCGCCTTCCCATTCGATGGGCGCCTGACTGAGTTCGATCTCAACCGTGCTGCCCAAGCTTAACCCGTCGAGCCTGCCCAGGTTGATTCGGACGTAACCCGTGTTGTGCTTGCTTTCCAGCACCACGCCTGATTTCCTCGGTTCGCGAGTTAGCTCCAATGAAACAGTTTCCGTTTCGCCATTGAGCGAGACCCTCTGCGTTGTCCGCTTGAAGCCTGGTTTCTCGGCGCGAATTTCAAAGATACCCATTTTCTGCTCGATGGACAGAGGAGCTGTACCGCAGCGTTTTCCGTCGACGAAAATCTCCGCGCCAGCCGGCTCCGTCTCCACTCGGACCTGAGTCACTGCGTTTTCATCATTATTGGGAGGAGAAGAGACGCCTCCACGCGTCACAAGCGGCAGAATAGCGATGGCAAAACAGGCAGCACTCCACACGGCAAACCGGCCCTGCCGCGTCTTCCATACGGACCAGATGCCGAACGCGCCCCCGGCCAGGGAGAGTAGAACCGCCAAGACGGACGAAACAAACCAGAGCAGCGCCAGCCCAGCCAATCCCCCTAACAGGGCCGCTGGAGGAACTTCGGCGAAAGGTGTCACACGTGGGGGCATGGGCGGATCCGAACCAGACTGTTGGCTAATCTGACTTCCGCTCGCCGAACCCTTCCAGGACGAGGATCTCACCTCGGCGCCTTTTTTTCCCGAAGGAAATACCTCGCTAATCACTCGCTCCGCCTCGTCCTCTATTCGCAACCGCGCCGCTGCTCGCAGAAGGAGTGATTTTCCCGAAATGGTGAGTTTTCCCTTTTTCAACTTCTTATGCTCTTTGACGATGCCCTTGAATTTCCCGATCCGCGCCTTTCGACACTCTTCGAGGTAGCCTGCAGCATCCTGGGCCAAACGCTTGGCAGCAGCCTGAACGCGCCGTTGTACGGCCTCCACTTCCCGTTTCTTATCTTGCTTGGGGTGCCTGGAAAAGTCAGGAAGCTCTGCACATCGCTTGGCCTCGGCACGTTGTACGACGCCCGCGGAAAGTGTCTCCGCTTCATCCACCCCCAGAATGTCGAAATGCGTTGGCCACTTCGGATCTTCCGGAAACACCGGCATCTTCAGCCACTTCACGTGATTGCGGTACGGTTCCGGGATCTCTGGGTCTATAAAATACTCGTCCAGTACTTCCTCGGCTTGGTCTTGCCGTAGTCGAAACCGTTGCTCTGCCGATTGCAGCAGTTCTTTTCGGTCGTCGCCCGCCAAAGGATCGGTTGGGACGTAGTGGCTTCCAAGATACTTGAGGAACTGCTCTGTACGATGCTCGCACAATTCTGCCATATACTGTTCGCGGCAGTCACACAGCGCACGCTCTGCACTGGAGATATAACCCTGCAGCTGCTTGAACAGAGTAATGGACGCAGGGGCACCGCTTTTCATAATTTGCCCCTCGATATCACGGAGCTTTCTCGCATACTCAACAGATCGCTGCTTGATCCGTCGCCTGTCCCGACACATCTCATCCAGGTCGAGGAGGTCGTGCAATGAGGGGTCCGCAAGACGGCGCTGGTTACTCACCCCCAACCACTCGCGCAGTTCCTGTTCTTTTCCCACGAACGATTGAAAATACTTCGCCCCCATGATCGACTCCCATGAATTTTTACTGGCCCCAGCATGTTCATCGTGTTCGCGATTCGCAGACCAGACTTTTCCATCGCGAAAACAGCTAACGGCGGGGGACCTTTAGCATGTCGATGCTCTTTGAGTAACTGGCCTTGGTTCTTATGGTGTTCGCGGCCTTCTTCACATAATTGGAACGTTCGGGGTTTGTAGAAGGCGCTCGTTTCGATTGGATTACCTGCCGTGTCGTAAATCGCGATTCGTATTTCTGGTTCGGTAAGGAACGTCTCGAATGCCATGCAGCCGGGACGACTCCACCAGTCTCCGCTTAGCCCGTGTTCCCCTGTTAGCAGGTCCAAATCGAGGAGGCGGAAGATACAGAAGTCGTATGGGTTTCGAGATTGCGACATGAGTCTCGTGCGCCTGGCCTGCCGCGTCGTAGAGTGCTATCCTGCCCGAGGGCGAATCGAAGAAACCTTCGATGCAGAGCGCAGGCGTAGCAGCACGTCCTCCCCATGGCTTGGCGCCGAATATGTGCTCTCCCATCGACATGCCTCCCAGGCTGGCTTCTTTCCATTCGTTCTCGACGAACCGGATCTTCTCTTTCCTATCCAGGAATACTTTCCAATACCAGCGAACGCGCAGCATGCCGCTGCTTGAAGTTGACTCGGGCCACCACAGAGTTAAGTCTGCGAGGTGCATATCGCGCACCACGACTCTCTGATGCTGTGCAACTTGGCTGGTGAAAAGATTCGTATCGAGCTTGGCTCGATGCGACACGTCCGTAATCGCAATTTCCGCAGTAACTGCTGCTACAACCTTGGCGAGTCGTTCCCAGGCTGCCGTTAATGAAGCCAAGTGTTCCCAATCCGCGAGTGACTGCCCGTCGCCTACGACGACCCTACCGTCTTCAAACACCCAACCGCACACGTCGGGGGAACCGAGGCTCTGGACCATGGCCGCGGAATGCGCGAACTCGACGGCGTCTCCGAACTCTCTCTCTAGGGCCTGTCGTACGGGGCCCATACGCAACGGATTTCCCAAGTCACCTGCGAGAGCCATTTCTAACCCGAGTTTCTCAGCGCAGACCAATCCTGGGGGAACATGGAGAGCGTCCAACAGTTCATCCCCAGATGCGGGGTCAGGCAGTCGAAGGGACGCGAGCGTCTGCGAGCCTACCTCCCCTTCGATGGCCGGCTCCGTACCGACATCACGCAAGGCAATCAAAGTGGTCGGCTGTGGAAAAAAGGCATCAATAACAAACCATCTGCGCTTGTACTGGTTTCTTGTCTCAGAACTGAACCTGTGCGAGCCGAAATGGAGGTTCCTGAGTTCGCCAGTTCTTAGGCACAAGGGATCATAAGGATTATGCTCCAAGTCTGCTATTATCTGAAAAAGGGCGTTGTGGACAATCTCCTCATTAACGATCACCGTAGAGTCCCGAGATTTAGGCGCCTGTTCGAGGAAGCGCCCCCAAGTTACATCGGCATTGGGCCATTCCAGTTTCCATTCGCAGGAATGCGCAGGCAATCCCCCAAACAAACGTTGGTACTGGTTAGAAAGCGGAGTGTAGAATTCACCGCATTTCACAAACTGACCGGTTTCGTGCGCCGCTAACTTCGCTTGCGTCGCCCCTTTAATAACCCGCAGCAGTTTCCACAGTGAATATCTGAGTCGGTTCAGCGCAGCTTTGGAAGAGAGTCCTTCCTCTGAACTGACCGTAATGCGTCCGCTGGGGCTAATCCAAGCGACTTCACCACCGGGCCCAAACCCTTCAACCGCTATTCCCCCACCGACGCGATAGACCTTTCGGCCCGGTGCCTTGAACATAGGCGCCAGTTCGTCGTGAGGAACCGCAGCATTCACTCCCACTGATACTGCTGAACAGAACCCCAGACGCTCCGCGCTCTCGACCTGCACAGTCCAGTCTTCGCCTTCGCGGGAGGCCGACGCGATACCCGACGTTTGTGTCGCGTTGCCTCTGCCGATGCCAAGTCCTTGTTCAACCCAGCTCGAAGTCGTTCGAAACATCCATCCGGGAAGTAGAGAAAGCAGCACAACTCCCAGACACGCTCCCCCCCAGATGGCGTAACGTGCGTCGCCAGTCGCATAGGCGGACCATCCCGCAACAGCCAGCCCGATGACCGCAAGAAACACCCCGAATCCGAAGGCGATAAGCGCAAGGATGAAAAACAAACCGATCGTGCCCCAGATTAAAGCCAGAGGGATACTGTCAAAACCGGGAACGCTAACGGTTGGGGACCACCGCGTTGATCGACTGTCATATCCACGACTGCTGGCTGCTGGTGTCGTCGCGCCCGACCGGGTTGGGCCGCCTGGCTGTGACGATGGTCGTGAGGAGGCGGGAACAGCTTGAGTAGCCCCTGTCTGTGATACAGCATCGTTGCCAACAGGAGAAAATACGCCGTCGATGGCCGCTTCGGCGTCTGCCTTGTTAATGCGAAAGGCGATTCCCACTTCAAGCAGCTTGAGTCGTCCTTTGGCAGTGAGTTGTCCTTGATTCAGTCGATGATGTTCCTTGATCACCCCTTGGTATTTCCTGAGCCGAGCCTTCTTGCAGCGCTCGATATAGTTCTGCGCCTTAGCCTTGTCGGCAAGTTGCCTAGCAGCATTTTCGACCCTCTCCCGCACAGCCCGAGCTTGCCGCGCCTTGTCGGGATTGGGATGCCGTTCGTACTTCGTGAGTTTGGCCGCCTGCTGGGCGGCAGCCGATTGCACGGTCGCCGTATTGACCGGTTGGCCCTCGGGCAAACACAGCACGTCGAAATCCGTGGGCCATACCGGATCCTCCGGAAACACCGGAATGCCCAGCCACTTGACGTGGTCATGATACATTTCAGGCACAACTTCATCGGTGCTAGCCGCGAAGTAGTCATCCAGAACCCTCTCCACCTGCGCTGTGGAGAGACGCATTCTCCGTCCCACCTTGACCAGACTCGCGCGGGCGTCTCCAACACACGCTTCGGACGGGTCACAGTGCCGCTTGAGATATTTGAGAAAGCGTCGAGTGCGATGCGCTACAAGCTCGGTGGCGTATTGCTTGAAGGCCTTCGGGTCGCACAGTATCCTATCCGCCCTGGAAATATAGCCCTGCAACCGTTTGAACAGGGCGATCGATCCAGGATCGGCGTTGGCGAGAACTCGCCCTTGGATGTGGCGGAGTTTGGCGGCACGCTCAATGCGTCGTTGGCTGATGAGTTCCTTGTCCCGGCACGATTCGTCCAGATCGAGGAGGTCGTGGAGCGACGGGGCCTCCGGGTGGCGGTTGTCCTCGAGACCGAGCCAGTCCCGCAACTGCTGGTCGTGCCCAATAATCGGTATGAAGTACTGTGTCGCCATGGCCGATCCCTAAGTTTCTGCTAACGCGTTATACGCTCAGAGGCATGGTCGAACTACCCAATGCAAGCCGAGGCTAGGCGGCTTCGGCACGAGACGCTCTCGTGGAGACTTCCCCTCCGTCAACCCAGGTTGTACGCCCGTTCGATCACCTCCTTTGCCTCGGCTTCTGCAAGACGCATCTTTTCCGCCTCAGAGAGTAGGCGGAGGCGGTCCCGCGCCGAGAGAGTTGCCTTCATTCTCAGATGTTCGCACACCAATGCTTCAAGTTTTTCCGTTCGTGCTTTGTGGCACCGGTGTACGTAGTTGACAGCCTGGGACTGATCAGCCAGCATTTGCGCCGCGCGCTGCACAGCCCTCTGAAGCATCTCGGCTTGGCGCCGTTTCGACGGGCTTGGATGGCGTCGAAAAGGCTCAAGGGCTGCATCTTGGGCAGTAGCGGCCTCTTGTACCGTTTTGGTATCAACGGAGACGCCATCATCGATTCCCAGCACGTCGTAGTGCGTGGGCCACATGGGGTCTTCAGGAAACAACGGGACGTCCAGCCACCGCACGTGAAGCTTGTACCGCTCAGGAACCTCGTCATTGCAATCCGGCCGGAAGAACTCCGTGATGCTCTCCCCCGCTTGGGATTGGTCCAGTCCTCCTCGCTGTGCCTCTGCTAACAGCTTTTCGCGTATATCAGGTGAGATGCTCTCGTCCCGGCAAAAGAATCGTGCCATCCACCTCTGGAAGCGCCGTGTGCGGTGCTCGAGCAATTCGCGGGCATATTGTCGGTAGTTGTGCTCATCACACAGGAGTCTGTGCGCCGAAGCAACATATCCCTGTAATCGCTTGAGAACCTCGATTCTAGCTGCGTCTTCGTCCAGCCAAATACGATCCTCCAAGCCGCGCAGCCGATTACACTGTTCGACAGATCTCGTTTTGATGCGAGAGGCATCACGGCAGGACTCATCGAGGTCGAGCAGATCGTGCAACGAGGGATCTTCCGGACGTCGATGGTCACCGAGCCCCAGCCACTCCCGCAATTCGGCCTGCCATCCTATTAACGGCAAGAAATGCTTGAAAGGATCTGCTGCAGATGAGGCATGAGACAGCGGGGCATGCACCTCTTTTTGTCTAATGGGAGCGGTCGGAGCAGACGGCGACTCGGGTGCCGGTTTCGGAAGCCGGGGCGGCTTCGGCGTCATCCCCTGCTCGCGGGCCGCCCAAATTGCAGCACCCACCGCTACGCAACTGTCCTGATCGAAGCCAACAAGAGGCTCTTTGCCGGTGACCTGTTGCACCATTTGCGGGACCTGGGGCATCTTCGTGGCCCCCCCCACCAGCAAAACCTTGTCAACTTGGCTCCAATCATCAATGCCTTCCGCTTCCTGCAATACCACTTCCAAGGTAGTTTTGGTCTCCTCAAGCGGTCCCGCCGTCAAGGAGTCGAATTCGTCACGAGTGATTTCTACGACTTTGCGACCCTTGTTCGCACTGGCGGTGATGCGGGCTTTCTTAACGCGGGAGAGGGATTCCTTAGCCATTAATGCCGCATCGTAGAGGGCCTGGTAACTTGCGGGATCATCAATGGGATCCTCGCCGAACTCTTCTTCGTACGCCTGGGCTGCATGCTGCACAAGCACCTCGTCCCAGTCCTTGCCGCCGAGAAAGCCGTTGCCCCCCTTCGCGAGGATCTGCACACGGCCTCTGCCGGCCCGGATAAGCGTCACATCCAAAGCGCTACTGCCCAGGTCATAGATAACAACATTTTCCTCGCGTTCGAGCTGATCAAGCCCGCATCCGATAGCAGCGGCCACCGGCTCATCTAGAATTCCCATGACCTCCAGCCCAGCTAGTTCACCGGCATTTTTTGTCGCAATTCGGCGGGCCTCCTCAAAGTAAGCCGGGACTGTGATCACCGCCCGTTTCACTTCCACGTCGCCACCCAACGCCACCTCGGCGTCTTGTTTCAGCTTACGGAGTACGTAGGAAGAGATGTCCTCGGGGTGGTATGTTATTCCATCGATCTCACATGTCCAAGGCGGCTCCTGTCCAATCTCTCTCCTCACAAATGCGATCACGCGGTCCGGCAACGCCTTGGCTGATTGCATAGCCACCTTGCCGACCACCACTTCGGGGTTGTCCTCTTCGAACATGACTACCGACGGGGTCTTCAGCTCCCCTTCTGCGTTCAAAAGGATCTGGACCTTCCCACGATCGTCCACCGCGGCAATACTCGACCACGTGGCCCCGAGGTCGATGCCGACTGGCGGACTGTGAACCGGCGCAGTTTCCACAGGCCCCGCGGCCTCTGCTTTGGCTTTGGAAATTTCGGACTCTGTCATGGCTCCCGCAGGCCTAGCGTCCAACTCGCACACCTTGCTGCTGGTCTTTTCAACGGCACGGACACTGAGGGTGCCGTCCTCGCGGAATTCGAACGTTACATCCACCGGTGCTCCCTGGGGAAGTCCAGCCGGGATTCCGACAATACTGCCCTCGCGCACGAGTTTGATATCCGGGTGGTCCGGATCGAGTTCCTCCCTCTCGCTTTCCAGCACCACGATGTCAAACGCAGTCACGTCGGGCCCTGTTAACGTGAAGGTCTTCGTGACTTTGACCGGCAGCCCGTCGTTCTTCCTGATTAAGATGTCGTTAAACGGGTTGCCATCGGCATCCATGCTCCGGAGCCCATAACAACGAGAACTGACAACCTTAGGTTTTCTTTTTGGAGTGTTCACGGTGGAACTCCCCGAATACTCAAATGTCAACTGACCTTCAAAGCCGCAGCCTTTTCGTGCGATTCCGCGAGTTCGACTTTTGTCATGCCTCCAGCCGGCTTGGCGTCTAACTCGCACACCTTACCGTTGGTTGTCTCGACGGCGCGGACGAAAAGTGTACCATCATCACGGAATTCGAACGTTACATCCACCGGCGCTCCCTCGGGAAGTCCAGCCGGGATTCCAACAATATTGCCCTCGCGCACGAGTGTGATATCCGGCTGGTCGGGGTCAGTTTCTTCTCTCTCGCATTCCAGTACTTTAATCGGGATCTCCGTCATCCCCGCGGATGCGGTACCGAACGTCTTGGTCACGGCCAGGGGGATCTTATCATTCTTTTGGATCATAATCCTGTTAATCGGCTGATCGTTGGCGTCCAGCGCTCGGATCCCATAGAAACGGGAACTTGCAAAACCAGGGGTGATGGTCGGGATGTTGTCCGCTGCACTGCCGAGGCGTTGTACCTCTTGCTCCAACTCCTTCCGGGTCACTTTTTGTTCGGGGGTCTCGTCCTTTTGTGGCGTCTTCCGTACGATTTCCAGCACACGGCCGAATGCATTGAATGCAGCACCTTCCGCCACGCAGGTGTCAGGGTTCAGTTCGATCGAAGGCTCTTTGCCGGTGACCTGTTGCACCATTTGCGGGACCTGGGGCATCTTCGTGGATCCCCCCACCAGCAGAACCTTGTCGACTTGGCTCCAGCTATCGATGCCTTCCGCCTCCTGCAATATCCCTTCCAGGGTCGTTTTGGTCTGATCGAGCAGTCCCGCCGTCAAGGAGTCGAATTCGTCACGAGTGATTTCTACGACTTTCCGACCCTTGTTCGCACTGACGGTGATTCGGGCCTTCTTAACGCGGGAGAGGGATTCCTTAGCCATTAGTGCCGCATCGTAGAGAGCCTGGTAACTTCCGGGATCATCGGTGGGATCCTCGCCGAACTCTTCTTCGTACGCCTGGGCCGCATGCTGCACGAGCACCTCGTCCCAGTCCTTGCCCCCGAGTTCGGCATTCCCCCCCTTGGCCAATACCTGTACGGTTCCTCCCTCGATACGCATCACGGTAACATCGAAAGTGCCACCACCAAGGTCATAAACCACGACATTCTGATCTTGGCCGAGCTGGTCGAGGCTATAGGCAATCGCCGCGGCGACCGGCTCATCCAGAATCCCCATGACCTCCAACCCAGCTAGCTCACCGGCATTTTTGGTCGCAATCCGGCGGGCCTCCTCGAAGTAAGCCGGTACTGTGATCACCGCCCTTTTCACTTCCACGTCGCCCCCCAACGCCACCTCGGCGTCTTGTATCAATTTACGGAGTACGTAGGAAGAGATGTCTTCCGCCCGGTATGTCTTTCCATCCATTTCCGGTGTCGTCCACGGAGGCTCTTTGCCGATCTGCCGCTTTGCACCGGCGACGACACGCTCGGGCACCGCCTTGGCTGATTGCATGGCCACCTTGCCAACAACCAATTCGGGATTATCCTCTTCGAACATCACCATGGACGGGGTCTTCGGCTCGCCCTCCGCGTTCGATAGGATTTGAACCTGCCCGTAGTCATCCATTGTGGCAATGACGGACCAGGTGGTTCCGAGATCGATGCCCACGGTTACCGCGCGTTTGTCGTCGGACATAAGTATCCCCCAGATATATGGTGGTTGCCGTGCAGTGGCGTGCCGTTACACGCCGCCTAGTCGAATTTGAACTTACTGGTTACCGACCTCGCCTTGTTGGGGACTCTCGCAGGTGGACTGTGCGGCTTCCGATTTGTCGAATCTTCTCACGGACACTTCCGAAGGTCGCAGAATCTGATCGCCCCAACGGAATCCGACACGCTCGACGCGATTGATTGTCTTGTCCTCCGCTTCAACGGAGGTGGCCACGCGCTGCAAGGCTTTGTGCTCGCGTCCGTTAAACTCATCGCCAGGATTTGCCGGGAGAGGTTCGACGTCCTCGGAATAGAGTACCCCCAAAAGTTCGTCGAGAACGAACGCCAGTTCCTCAGCCAACTGACCTTCCGCTTTGTCCAGGGCCGAACGGAGATGGTCATGATAGACCAGCAGTGACATCAGCAAGCGTTTATTTGCATGCCGCAGAGCCCCGTCACGATGATCCTTAAGCTCCTTGTGCAGCGCTTTGAACATTTGTTCCTTGGTTTCGTCTTGACGAAGTCGATCGGCCACGGTTTGCTCGATCGAGGCCAGTCGCTGATCAATTTGGCTGATTGAGTTCCCCATTCGCTGGATTTCCGCCACAACGGTCGAACTACCCGGGAGCGATCCGGGAGGAGCGGTCTCAGGACTAGGTGAGTCTGGTCTGCCTCCCATTGCCTCCGCGGATTCCGTTGGAGCGTGGTCCACGTCCGACTGTTCACATGTTTCCGACGTCACCGGAGTGCTGTTTGTCTTCGCTTGGTTTGGATCGCAGCAACCGTCACTTTGCAGTTGTGTGTCGCCCGCTGCTGGAGCAGACTTGTCTGGAGCGGGGGAGTCGGCATTGGGTTCCGTTGTCATGTTCCACCTCCAAAACAGTCGAAGTTTGCGGAATAGTGCTTGCATCGGCACTTTCCTTTTAGCGCGGCCCTCGGCTTCAGAGCCTCGAGTTCTTCGTTTACTGTGTACGCAACCCCTGCGTGATCTGCACGGCGACGTTAGCCAAAGAGGAGCGGATCTGCGAAGGATCGATGAATTGGGCCTGGTCCTTCGAGGAGGCGATTTGAGCCAAGAGTTCCCGGTCGACTCCACTTCCGCAACCAATAGTCCGAATGACTAAGCCTTGTTTCTTAGCAGCCTCAGCAGCGCGAATGGCCGGTTCCCGATCGCTGCCTCCGTCGGTAAAGAGCACTAGTTCGCGCTGTGCTTCCTCAACCTTCTGGACCTTTTCAAGTAATTTCCGAGAGGTGTTGATCCCCGCGGCAATATCCGTACCTCCCTGGGTGTCTAGGCCATCAATGGCGCGGATCAAAATTAGTGGATCCGGCGACAGACGGCACTCGACGCGGGCCGAGCTTTCGAACGAGACAAGGCCTACTTGGCAGTCAACGCCCCCGCCTTTCGGTCCATCCAACCTGTCAGCAGAGTCCTCCATGAGCGACTTCTCGGTGGACAAGCCAGCCGCTTTGCGAATCCATCTCTTTGCAGTGCGTGAACCGGCTTCGGCAGCTTCTGGCATGAGTGTTGTGACGAAATCTCTTGCTCCACGTTTCGCTTCCTCAAGCGGCTCACCCGACATGCTCCCAGACACGTCGATGCACAGCACCACGCGAACCGGGGGAGCTGGAGGAGACAGCAGTTGCTCTATGCTCGAAACTTCTTTGAGCCGCCGCTGCAGCTTACTACCCGTGATCACGTCCTCGGCCTCCACCTCAACGGTGCCGTTGATGTCGTAGCCAAAGACGACCTTGAGCGGTGATTTGCCAGCCGGACGAGGCGGGATGCCGAAGAATTCCCAGCAGGCGATCAGGTCGCACATCCTAGGATCCTCGGACTCACCCTGCAGCACTGGTACGTCGAGCGACGTCTGGTTATCGCGTCCCGTGGCATAGTCGGAACGCTCTTCCTTGGAAGGAATGCGCGTGTTCTTATTGATAATCGCGCTGCGGATATATCCATCGTCCTTCATCGCCAAAGTGCCCAACGTGTGACTAGTCACGTCGTGAACCACAACTGACCCCAGTCGCCCTATGGTCGGCCTGACGTTGGAACCCAATTGTTGACGTTGGGAGAACAACGTAGCAGCGTACACGGCGGCACCTCTGGCCACGGTTTCGTCCGGGTTCGGCGCAGACCGCGGTGGCTTACCGAATTCTTTCTGGAGCACCGACTTGATCATGGGCATGCGAGTTGACCCACCAACGAGCAACACCGTGTCAACCTGCTCTGGACGAACCTTCCCCGCTCGGAGAACGTCAGAAATGGTCGTGCGGGTCGTGTCCACGAGCTGCCTTGTTTCTGCTTCGAATTCTTCACGAGAGATGTGTATGGTGAGCTGCTTGCCCATGGCCTGACAGTTGAAGGAGACCCGCTGTCGCGCCGAAAGTTGTTGTTTCGCTTCCTCCGCTCTGAGAATCAGTTGTTGGTAGTCCGCGGGATCGTCACACGGATCCACATCCCACTTCTCTTCAAACGCCGCGGCCGCTCGCTGAACGATCGCCTCATCCCAGTCTTTACCACCCAGTACCGCGTTCCCATCGGTGGCCACGATCTCGAATTGAGAAGGCTCGTGGTGATTCGTCGACGGGCGCACACGCATGAGGGTCACGTCGAAGGTGCCTCCCCCCAAGTCGTAAACCAGAATCAGCTGTTCTTCGCGCACGTGGCCAAGCCCGTAATCGATCGCCGCCGCCGTGGGCTCATTGATAATGGCGAGGACGTTCAGTCCTGCCTTGCCCCCCGCCTCGATGGTGTTGGTCCTTTGGGCCTCCGCGAAGTACGCCGGAACTGTGATCACGGCCTCACTAACCGGATGGTTGAGGAACTGCTGCGCATCTTCTTTGAGCTTTCGAAGGATGCAAGCGGATAGCTCAACTGCTGTGCACTGACGACTCCCCAACGTCCAATGTTGCCGGGCATCGCCAACTGAACGCTTCACGAACTGAGCGACATTTTGCGGCGAAGAGGTGGCCGTTATCTTCGCGTCCAGCCCCACGACGATATCTTGGCCATCAAAAACGAGTACAGAGGGTGTTGTATTGCGTCCCTCAGCATTGGGAATGATCGAAACCAACCCCTGTTCGTCCACATATCCCACAGCGGAATATGTAGTCCCAAGATCGATCCCAACAGCTTGCGTCATGGCAACACCACAATGATTAGAAGGGCACGCAATGAAACTCACCCAACAGCTGACAGTAGCCAGCCAACCCCCTTTCCGACTGTATGCCACTAGCCTATGGACCATTGAAGACGGGGGCGTCAGACCACACCAATAATACTAGACGCCCATTCTAAAAAATTGTAACCGGCTTTGCAAGCGACTCCGTTCCGTCTGAGTGGTGCCGTCAATAAGGGGGGTTAATGCGGCAAGCGGGGGCAAATTCTGTTTCGACTTCTACAGCTCGGTTCCACAAGCGTTTTTACATTAACCGTTTACGGTGCCGGCTTCATTGAGCGTAGCCCGAGAGAGCTGCAGAGGGCATAATCGCGAATGATGTCATCGCAATTGTTCTAACAGCCTGTAACGCAATCCAGTCCCGCCTCCAAAAGTCCTGGTTAACAGCACACTGTCATCACCTGCCCGGATTGGCTACGGGGGGCTAAGTTGTTCGGCTTTTCAAAACCGACTTCGTCGCGCAAAAGGTGTTCTCCCAGCACAAGTCTTCATGCCGCAGTGAAGACGTCTTCTAGCCCACAGAGCGGTTATGGTTCGGTTCACACATCGCACTGAACGTGAATTATGTTGGATGTTGTCGTTTATCGATCCAAAACGCGCTGCACTGGGGTGCGCCGAGATACTCTAAATGATCCTTGTTATTGTTACCGACTAGCCATATGCTGAAATGCGGAAGTATTCGGGCTTGTCACTTGTCAGACCACATCTTTTACTGCTTCCGCTGTACCTCCCGCGAGCCCGTATTGCAACATTTTGTGGCGTTGTTTTTTGGGTTTTGTGTTTTCCAATAATGAAAATGATATCACATCACTTTTCAGAACTTACTGCTTACTGCTTATTGCCGAATCACGAATCACGACCTCAATTGCGGCTCTTATCTTCCTTGTATCCAAGACTTCACCCACAAACCATGTTATAGAGATCCCGGGCTTGTCCACTTCCCGTCTTACTATATGCTCTTCGAAGACACCGGCTGCTGCGTGTATGTCATTTATCTTAGATTTCATTGCAGGATTGGACTTGGACGTTGTGTAACTTATACTCGTACTCGCATTTCCATCCGCATGTTGTTTTACTTCACAAAAAAGCCTGCCTTTGCTTGTATCGTGATCTGATATAGTTTCATAACTTTCACTTTCACTCCCCTCCAGTAGGCATATTCTTAAAGCCTCCACGGTGGGCCCGTTACGCCATACTCTATGAACTTCATCACCCAAATCCTCCATTCCCGCTTCAAGTTTCTTCCGCAGACGAACACTAACTGCTCTGTCCTCGTTCTTACGTTCCATCGCTCGTAAAATTGACTCTCTCATGCCCGCCCCATTTCCAAGGTTGTATAGATAAGGTTCAGGAAATGTTTTAACATATTCAAGCCTATAAATATCATTGTGGCCACTGTAACCTGACATGAAGTCGGCTTCCTCAGGAGATATGGGGTTATCCCATAATGGAATATAAAGTTCATCCCCTAATTCTACGGCCAGTTGTTTTATGGAAGAATTTGTACGATCTAACGATCTGTTTATTCTTTCTATGCGACTTTCTTCGGACCCGTAATTTCGCTCCATGGTCTTTACTCCGACATGTTCACATGGGGTGGTTGAGGAACAACATTATTGGCCACAGTCTCATTACAAAATAGACCTGGGCCTTCGTCATTGACTGACCAACTTTTCCGGTGAGATTGCGGTATCGCTTCCGGATCTTCACTCCAAAGCAAGCTGAACATTTGGCAGATAATCGAGCTACCTGCTCGTCGCTTTCGCAATCCCTTTGCGTCCCACGATATGCATTTGAAGGTAAACGGTTTCGATCGGGTCTGATCCCAAACCGTGCCTGTTGTGCTAGCACTTGAATCGTCTGTTTTGTGATAAATCTCTCTTGGCGAAAAGGCGGATACTCCTTCATGCTATTGGTTTCAGAAAAGTGAGCCAATAACGCATGCCAGGAGGTCCGCCATGCAAGTGCGAACGGATTCGAAACATGGGACGCTGGTCGCGTCGCCATCCGAGACGCTCGAAACCTTTTAAGTTCAGACTCAAGGTACCATGGAACAGTAAATTCAGCAACTTCAAGCCGACCCGGATTGCTTCACGGACATCGAACAAGAAATCGATCAACATTATCGTCGGGGCGGCGGACAGTTGATAGCCAGCATTTTGGGGACGGTCACACAAGGGCCCCAGATGGAGGAACGTATCGAAAAAACACGTCGGAATGCCAGCATCCCGCTGCGGGCGCCCCAATCTCGAACTCTCCAGGTTCGGCTCCTTTGCGGTTTGGTGTTGTGGCTCACGATGGCCTACTGTGCGCCGCGAGGAACGGGAGGAACGGGAGCAGACACTCTGATTTTCGGTGTGAATTTGCGGGCTTTGTCAAGGATTCTGGCACGGGGAAGGCAAGCGAAAAGGCCAGTGCACGGAAGAACCG
>JBNJEM010000031.1:0-25131 GCA_051745935.1 Planctomycetota bacterium | reverse complement strand
GAGTTTGAGCGGGCACGCAAATCTATATCAGTGTCGTCAGATTGAGTGCGTGACACGGTCGATTTCCACGCTCCTAGCGGTTCTCGCCAAGTGCATACAGGGGCAAAAAAGGGAGCCGTACATTTTCGCTGGCAAGCGAGGAAAGCCGGATAACCATCCGGGGGCGGACCGCGTGCCGAGAGGCGATAGTGGTCTTTGCCCACTCTGCGGCAGTTGCCGAAAAAAATGTACGGCTCCGGCCTCGATCGTAACATGGTCCACATTCCCCTCTGAAGTGGCATCGCAAAAGAAGCGTGAGGAAAATCGAAGTACGGCGGTTTGCCGCCCTCATACTGCGTATTCGTCATTTCTCTCGGGGCGAACAACAGCCAACACGGATAGGGGGGAAGGCGGACCAAGTTATGACCAAGGCCGACGCGAACGAACTCGGCGCGGGTGGTTCGGCCCTGGGCGTCAGTCCAACTTCGCGGCGACGCCTGCACCGCCAGTGCCACGAGAGAACAGCCAAGAAGACCAAGCATAACGGTGCCTGTGGATTGCATGGCTTTCCCTGAATCGAGACAACGAGGGAATCGCTCTCGCCGTTTGGCGGTCTACTTTCTGAATGGCCCCGACACCATGATGTATAGGCCGAAAAGCACGATCCCCAATACGCAGAGTTGCGCTACAATGTTGACGGCGTCCTCTCGGCTACCGCCGCCATAGTAGAGAGCAAGAGCGATTATGGATAGAACGGGTATTCCTACACGGAGGACTGTGCCTGCCAGTTCAGTGCCCATCGCCCGCCCGAGGGCTAGCAAGACGACCAAGCCGACCAGGCATCCAGCGGTCATTTCTGGCGATATCAGCCCGTGGGCAGTCAAGCCGACCAGTAAGGCAACCAAGCTGAGGATGATGAAGAAGGCACTCATCGCGGTTGTCCTCCCCAGGTCCGCTGCGAATACTGCCGCGCGTAGCGGGGTCGCTTCTTCGCTGCCTTGCGGGGGCGGTTTGGGTCCTGGCCGGCCCAGGTCAACGTGGATGTCTCGACTCCATACTCCTTGTCGAGCCGCTCCTGAACCTCCTCGATGTGGCTTACGGCCTCGTCGCAGACAGTGGCCGGCTGGCCATTGCTGCCTGCTTCGACATGCATGGGAAAGCCGTTCACCGACCACTTGATCGCTCCTTCTTGCGGTACGCTGACGGCGAGCGCGCGCCCGTCCAGTCTGTGGACATGGATCACGATGTCCGTGCTCGCGCCCTGCGGCGACTGGCTAATTCCGTCCACCATGACGCCACAGGCTTGGAGAGCTTTCACGGTGCTTTCAGCGATGTAGTTCTGCCTCTCTTGGCGGCACTCTCGCTCTTCAGCCGCTTCGATAACTCGTTTGACCTCGACCAACAGCTTTTCGGCCTCCTGCGTGGCATGTTCAAACTGGCCATTGTCAATGACCTTGCTCACTTGGCCGGCGCGCTCCGAGATGTCCGCAACGCCCGGCGTCTCCCATCGCTGCACCACCACGTCCGATTGCAGACCGGCGATTGCCTCTTGCAGGCGAGCCAAGGCAGCCTCGCTGGCCTGCTTTCGAGTCAGCCAAAGGCCGCAGCGTTTCTCGACCTCAGCCCGATGCTGCTCGAACTGCCGGCCGACGGCCGTCATCGCTCGGTGTGCTCCCACCGAGTGGCGCCGGGCCAACTCATCCTCAACTTTGCGGAGCGCCGCTTCAAACTGAGCGAGCGCATTCGGGTCGAACTGCCGGGAACCCTGTCGGTCTTCCGCGGCGTGGTACTTCCATTTCAGGACGGTTGCCGCCTCTTGTTCCAGGTCCTGTGCGTCTTGCGCGGCTTTTCCGTGGGCAACGGCCTGCTTGAGTTGCCGCTGCACGCGGTGTAGATCCTTGTTGGCTCGCGCAAGATCCTCCTCGTTGGCCGGGGTCTTCTGCTCGATCTGCGCGAGGCGGGCCAGTAACTGGCGCAAGGAATCGGCGACGCGGCGCCTGGCCGGCGTTCCGTCAAACGCCGCCAGTTCCCTCTTCCCTTCCTGCAGCCGCGCCTTGAAAACCGCCGGGCCCTGGCGCAGTCGCTCTTTGCGGGGTCGTTCGGCTTCGGCGGCTCGTCGGACTGCCCGCTCTTCCGCACGGCGGCGATTTTCTTCACGCCCGCGCCGCGCCACCTCTTCCGGAAGGCGAACGGCGCTGTATTTGGGCGAATCGCTCATGGGAACACCTCACTCACAAAAGGCTAAACGGACACCGGGCTTCCGTTTCGCGCTCGAAGCCCTTGAAAACCTTCCCATGGTTGCGGACGCAACCACGCAATTCCCGTTCCAAATCGCCAACTGCGTTGAATCGCTTTGCGGCAGTCATGATGTTGACGCTCCGGGTGTTTCCGGCGCCCTCAAGAGAATACCGCGAACCAACATGTTGCGTTCAAACGCCTCCCGAAAGCCTCTTGGCGCAATGCCCATCCAATGGATAGTACCGTCGGTGGTCTCTTCGCACTCCAACCAGTAGCCCTGCTCATTGGCCCGTGGAATCAGGTGCTGGTAGCGCGGGGACAGGAAATGCACTTGCTGGTTTCAGCTCCTCGGCCAGCAAGTCAACGTCGACGTCTTGCCCGCCGCGGAAACGCTGAGTCTCGGGCGCGATGCAACCAGGGCAGCGGAAGGGACAACCTTGAAACCACAGAACCGATTGTTTTCTAGGCCCGAGGACCGTGCAGCAGTTGGCTCGTCGAGCCAAATGGAGGACATGGTTATTGTCGGGCCACGGTTTTTCGTTCTTGGCAACGTCTTTCTTCACCATAGTGCGCATTGGTGCAGCCCCGGCGTTCGTTCTCTGATGAGAATCAAGATTGGCACGCGCTTTTCGCAAATCACGTGCCCACAAAGCAACCCTTCCATCCCGGGCAAGTAAGTGGGCAAAACTAATGGCGGCGTTGGCCAGACCCGAAGCCGGTTGTCACTCCCGGTAACGGGATCGCTACGCCGCACGTCCAATCGGCTATCTTCTCAGGCGCCAGCGACGGACGAGCGGCGTTTTTGTCCGTTTTGCGCCGTCCTCTTGCGTGCCTGTCCCGTCGTGGAGCCGCTGACTAACGGCGCGGGGGGGAGTCCGCCTGTCCGTTGAAACAACCAAAGCAGGGGCATTGCTGTAGACTGGCAATGAATTGATACGACAGGACTTTCACCTGCTAGATTGTGGCCTTGTCGGCCGCTACCCAAGACCTGCCCCCAACCCCAAGTGTGTCTGACAGTTCGTAGCGGCGAGCGTGAACCACCACCGGACAAGTCTCATATGGCAGAACGCAACTTCGGGGGCTACGAGTTTGCGGGATCTGCACCTACCCTGGTAAAACACGACGTTGAGGTGGCCGTGGAATTCGGGCGTATCGCCATGGTGTCGACGCCCGCATCAAAAGGAATGGGAGCAACTGGTTTGGGCGCCGAGTAGTGGTTTTCGACAACGGGGCGCGAACCGTTGCGGCCCCCAACGTGTCGTTTCATTGGAACGGACGCCGTTGGATGGCGTCCCCGCCGATTTCCGCGAGGCAATTGCAAAATTGATATCGCGACTCTCCTTCATGCTACGAAGCGTAACAGAGCCACTTCACAAAAGTGCGACGCCGGGCACCAGAAGGTGGCTGTCCCCGCCCAGCTGATCAGAGATCGGGCCCGGCGCCTTACTCAAAATCGTCTGGCTGACAAGCGGTCGCATTTTTGCGAACGCGGGGCCCAGCGTTGTTACGGTCGCGATCGACGTGAAGTGGAAAAAGGGATCTCCCAGAGCTCCCGGACATACGCGAGCGTCGAATGAGGGGTGTTATTCTCAATGTGCGCAAGGTGATCTCTGCAAAGTTGCATTGAGCGCCATACCCTAGGATTGCGGACTTCTTTTGAATGTTTTTGATTTCCGTCGGCAAACAAAGGGCTTTCTGTTTGTCGAAACGATGTGGCACCACACTTTTTTGCAGTGCTGAGGCATACTCACCTAGGCCGAATTTTCGCCAGTGGCACAAAACGTGCTTGACGAGACGATCAACCACGACCATCAACGGTGAAAGGACAGACCATGGACATGCCCCGAGAAACGTCTTCATGCTGGATTAGCGAGTTCCACAATCAATTGCTGCGTGGGCGGCATCTTATCCTGACCGATAACATCGCCGATCAGTTTCTGGTAAACGGGCAGTACCAGGCGTTGCCGGCGTATCTGGAGGGGTACTTCCAGAACGAAGGGTATGAAGTGGTCGGATGTTACGATATTTTGGACGGACTCCACTTCGCCGCGTCTGAAATGCAAGCCGTCTTTACGCGTGTTTCCGTGCCCCCTTCGGCCGGAAACGGTGGCGCAACCGCCATAGCGAACGCCGCGCCTGGGGAGGCCGATCGGCGCGCTCCAGGATCGTCGCCCCCGGCACCCGCGACACGCGCCTCTGGATCTACTGGTCCGGGGCAGGCCCGCGTGGGCGGGACGGGAACGCCGGCGTCTTGCCCCGCGCCCGGTGCTCGCATGCCCATGCGACCAGCGCCCGAGGAAGTGCTGCCACGCATCCGCCAAGCCCTCCGCCAAGCCGAAACGCCGGTGGCGATGATCATCGATTTTGCTGACAAGCTCTTCTCGGATCCAGAGCGCCAAGCGGACACGGAGCGGGAACTGGTTGTGTTGCTGAAGAAATGCATGGAGGAAGCGGCGTTTCTCAGAAATGGCAGGCTCCAAGGGCGAAAGAACGTCCTCATCCTTGTTGCCGAGCAGTTGGGGGCAATCCCCGCCTGGTTGTACCAGCGCAACCCATTCATCGCCGTTCTTCACCTGCCGCGCCCCCGGCGAGAGGAACGCGCATGCTTCGTTTCTCGCTATTTCGACGTTTTCTTCGGGGGCGAATCGCTTTCGGACGAGCAACGGAAACGAATCGTCGAAATCTTCGCTGACGTCACCGACGGGCTCACGGCGCGCGATCTCGAAACCATCCGTCGGATCAGCGTAGCGGAGCAGATGTCGATTCAGAACGTGCAAAAACTTGTGGACTACTTCAAGATCGGTCGCATGGACGACCCGTGGAAGGAACTAGACGTGATTAAGATCCGCGAAGCGCTGCCCCGGCTCGAAGCAAGAGTTCTGGGCCAACCGCACGCGCTCAAGGCGGCGGTAGACATGCTGGCCTGTGCTCGGGGGGGCATCAGCACAACCCGCTCAAGCGGCAGGGGCGGGCAACCCAAGGGGGTGCTTTGGTTCTGCGGGCCAACGGGAGTCGGAAAAACCGAACTCGCGCGGGCTCTGACCGCGTTGGTTTTCGGCGATGAAAGGGCCTTTGTCAAGTTAGACATGAGCGAGTTTCGAGAGTCGCATACGAGGAGCCGGTTGATCGGTGCACCGCCCAGCTACGTCGGTTACGATCAAGGCGGGGAGCTGACCGGACCATGCCAACAACGACCGTTCAGCCTTTTCTTGTTCGACGAGATTGAAAAGGCGCATACGTCGCTGCTCGATATTTTCCTTCAGATACTCGATGACGGCCGGCTAACCGATGGGAAAGGGCAGACTGCGTACTTTTCCAAGTCGTGCCTTGTTTTTACCAGCAACGTCGGCGGATCACGTTGGGACGTGCGCGGTACCGCGCCGGAGGACCTTCCGACATATGAAGAAGTCCATGAGCATTATGAAACGGCGGTTCGCGACTATCTTACGCACGAAATTGGACGGCCGGAACTGCTGAATCGTCTGGGGGACAATATCGTTGTTTTCGACATCCTGCGACCGGAGTTTTTCCCGGGCATCTGCAATATCTTCCTGGAGAACCTCGCGGCTTCTGCACGCGAGCAGCACGGCATCGAACTTGATTTTTCGGATGGACGGGTGGTGGCGATGATCTGCGAGAGGATGCGTGATCCGAAGAACTTCATCCTTGGTGGACGGCGCATTCATGAATTGATCAAGGCGCACGTCAGGCCGCCGCTGAATCGTGCGATCGCGTTTCAGGCACGGCCTGTAGGCAGTAGGTGGGTGGTCAGCACGGACCGGAACGATTCTCGGATCCTTATTGACGGCAATTCCGTTTCGTAGAAGGAGCACGCCCATGGTTTGTCCCGAAGACCAGATCGGCCTCACGTTGCTGGGACGGTACAAAGTCACTCGCTATCGTGGCAACGGCTGCGACGGTTGGCTGTTTGTCGCCGCGCCAAGCGGCCAGGGCCTTTTGGTGGACGTGTTCGATGATATGGCGAACAGGAAGGTGATGCTGGAAGTCATTCGCGGGGGAATCGGTTATGACCCGCGGCAGGTCGACGATCTGGCCGCGATGCAGCCGCATCCCCATCTGCTGCAGTGCCAGGAAATCGGGCTGGTCGGCGATGGCGACTTGGCGGGAGCTTCCTTCGTCGTGTGGGAGATGTGGGAGGACACGTTGGCCGGCGCGCTCGCGCGAGGCGCGCCAATGGACGAACAGGCGGTCCGTGCCGTGGCAAAGGAGGTTGCGGCCGCGTTGGCCCGCTACCATTGCGACAATCGTCCGCATGGCGACGTGCGGGTCGAACGGATTTGCCGGGTTGATGGGCACTGGAAATTGGCGCCAGTCCTGCGGAGAAAGACGGACGAGGGCGGGGCGAATGGCCGGGATGCTCTCGCGGCGCCGGATGACATCTACGCTCTCGGGTTGATGCTTCTGCACTGTTTGTCGCGCAGGTCGGCCCCGGTTCGGGCAGAGGGGCCTCTGGGTTGTCCCTCAAGCCGCGCGGAAGTCGAGCAGGTACTTGGCAAGTTGCCGGAGTTCTGGCAGTATTGGCTGGGGCGATGCTTGGCCGCGGAACCCGCCGAACGATGTTCGGCGGCCGAACTGGCGCTGATGGACTCTCAGATCCCGTCTGTTGTCGCAGAGGTCTTCCTGGACCGTGAGGGGGATCGGTACCGGGTGTCTTGGCGGCCACCGGCTGACGGAGTCGTTCGGGTCTATCGCTGGTCGCGCGGCGAGTATCCGGCGCGGGGCGAAATCTGGCTCCGGGCCGATCTCGAACGGATCGCCGAAAACGTGCCGCTCACCATGGATGCCGGCACCCACGTCCAAGTGCAGCCTGGGTCGGCTTGCCGGATTATTGTCGCCACTGTTGCCGGGGAAGCCACCGTTATCGGCGAGAGCATCACGGTGACCTGGGCCGGCGACGTGGAACGGCTAAGGCTCACCGTCGAGGGGAAAGCGATCGTCGCAACATGGGATTGGCCGGTCGGCGCGCACGTTGCCCAAGTCGCCGTCCGCGAAACGGCTTTCGCGACCGGCCCCGATGACCCGAAAGCCCAGATGGAGCAATGCTTCCGCCCCGGCTGCGTCGCGGACGGAGGCCGGGTCGTCATCCCGATGTCCCCACGCGCCGTTGCCGTTCACGTCACTGTCTATGCAATGTATCGACATGAAGATGGTTGGGAGCGCGCGTCCGGTCGCACAACAGGCGCGAGGGCGACGATTACCGTGGCGCCGAGCGTTCGCGTGCGTTATCGCGTCGAAAAGGTGTCGCTCTTTGCGAGGCTCTTTCTCAAGATGCAGCCTTGGCGCTTGTCGATGCGGGCCGATCGAACCGCCACCCTCCCAGAATTGAGTTTGGTGGCGGGCGAGAGCAGAACGCGGTCGGATGTGGACAATGGCATTGCGCTGCTGGAGGTTCCCCGCCAGCAGTACGAGGCGGGAACCCTGGTGCGAAAGGATTTCCGGCCACCAAAGGGTATCAAGATGGATAACGCGCGACTGCTCCCGCGCGGGCAATCCAATGATGGGGTGCGAGTGATTCCTGAACGTGTCCGACTCGCCAGGGTGTCCAAGTAGAGCGGAGGTTGCCATGGGGTTCATATTGCCATTTTCGAAGAGGCGGTGTCCTTACTGCTTTGAGCGTTCTTACCTGGGCGACGCACCGAGCCGCTCAACATCGCTGATCGGTCCAACGGAACCCGACACGGCGGTGCATGACTTCTTGAAGAACCCTCCGCACGTGCCCCACATGCGCCCCGTGGAACCGCCGCCCACAATGGGTTTCGCACGGCGCTGGTTGCGCCGCATGTGGATTTCCCACGATCCCGCCTCGGATCGCAAAAAGGTCTGTCCGCGATGCCACATGTTCCTGCCTCACAAAATGGCCAGCGGCGAACTTGATAGCGAGATCCTGGCCATCGTGGGTGCCCGCAGCGCGGGCAAGAGCAATTACTTCGGCGTGCTCATCAACGCGCTGGAGGGGCGTTACGCCCAGGAAGTAGGGTTCAGCATGTTTGCCCAAGATACTTTTTCGGTGGACAAGATGCAGCCGGTGAGTTCTCGCGAACTGTACAAGAAGCGGTACGGTTCGCGCCTGTTTTCGCCGCAACCGACGGCGCTGAATTCAAATCCCTCGGCCGCGACCAATCCCGATATCCTGATTCCGCTGATCTACCGCATGCAGTTCCCGCTACGGCCCTGGCAACAGGTGACGCGCCCATTCTCGCATTTCAAGGCCCTGGACTTGGTGATTTTTGATGCGGCGGGCGAAGACCTCAAAAACACGGTGATGCGCCAGCAGTTCGCCCGATACATTGCCGCGGCTTCGGGAATCATCTTCCTTGTGGACGCATTCGCATTTCCCGGAATGGCCGAATTGCTTCCGCCCAGCGTGCGGGAACGCTTGCCACGGCAGGGGGACGCGCGAGAAGTCCTGCAGGGGGCGATTAACGTGTTGGAGGAGCGCAACGGCCTGCGCGCCGACCAGGCGATTCCCATTCCCGTGGCCGTCGCCTTCACCAAGACTGACATGCTGGAAGGCGTGGTCGATCCCCAGTCGCCCATCCTCCGAGACAGCCGCCACGCGGGTGGCTTTGATGAAGGCGACTGCCAGGAGTGCTCGGGGAAAGTTGAAGAGTGCTTGCGCAAATTCGGCTGCTCTGACCTGTCCAAACTGGTGGGGGGCCGATTCAAGGACTCTGAACTATTTGCGGTGTCGGCGCTCGGGCACATGCCCGGCCAGGATCTACGCCTGGGAACGATTTCGCCACGGCGCATCGCCGATCCGTTAATTTGGCTGCTCTGGAAGCGAGGCTACATTTCACGTGCTCCTGAGTAATTGTGGGGACAGAGCCATGAAACAACTGTTATATACCTCGTGCGAAGCTGGCAAGAGCCTGGACGGTGATGAAGGATTCCAGGTTCGAGGGGCCTCGGCAGGCATTGGACCGGAACGTATGCGCGCTGCCCTTCCATACATGGCCTATGGCCTTCCCACCCACGTCTCTCCCTCATGCCTTGCACCCGCCTCGACGCCCGTGCGGCTGGCGTTCCTCAAGAGCCCGGAACTTGGCCCCATTCTGTGTCATAGCGTTTCTGCCGGACTGGATCCCACGACCCACCGCCCCGGAAACTTCTTCTCCCATCTTGTCTTGGACGTGCCGCCTACCTTTACCGCAGGGGCCGCCATCCAGACTTGGGGCAGCGACTGCTGGCGACGAGCGGACGGTCCGTTTGAGGTGACGCTGCCGGACATCGAGGAAATACGGGCCACCGAGGCGCTCACCGACGACGGTTTGAGGCGATTCCTCTCGTCGGAGCACGCCCAAAGAATGTTTCGGTTCGTCTTGGCGACGGTCCTTACGGTGGATGCGGAGTGGCGCATTTTTCTCGCCGCCCCTTCCCAGGACGTTGCGTTCTGCGTCTACGGGCTCACGCGGGTCTTGCCCGAAGCGTGCCAGCGGGCACTGACGTTTTCAACTTATGAGTCCCAACCGTTGAGCTGCCCGGCCCGACTGGTGGGCACCGGGGCAGCCGACTCCGCCGAAACGGACATGCCCTCCTCCTGCTATTGCGTCAAGGCTGTCGGCTATAACAGTTACACCGGGCGAATGAGCCAAGTGACGCTGCAAGGCGACTTCGTTGACCATGCAATCACGGCGGCGATGACCGGTGAGCGCCAGCGGCTCGATGCAGTGCTGGCCGTCTGTGACCAGTGCGACATCGACCGTCCCGAGCTGCTGAACCTAGTGTGCCGTGCCGAACACGGTGGTGAGTTGCCTAAAGAGGATTTGTGTCGGTTGGTTGCCTATCCGCGATTCATGTCGCATCTACTGCTCAAACCAGCGAGCCGGCGGCCATTGCTCGATCATCTTGCGGAGGACCAGGAACTGGCAGGCCTCCTTGCCACGCGGATCGTCCCGGTCTTGAAGAAGAACCGTGAAGCGATCGCCACCTTTCGAGAGACCACGAAGCAGGCGGCCATCGACGCCATAGTTCATGGCAACCTGGTCAAAACGCGGAATCTTCTGGAGCGCATCCTTCCGGCGGTCGATGACAGCCAGAGCGATTCAGTACACACGATGATCCTCGGTCACATCGGCGACCCGCGCTCCCTAGCGTGGCAGGTCCGCGCTTACCTGCTCACGCAAATGGCTGGAATTCCCTCCGACAGCCTGCAATCCGCCATTCGGGCTGAGTGGCTCGCGCCGGCGCCGGCGGAACTGCCATCGCTGTGCGGCCTCCCCATTCCCGGCCAATGGAAGTTGCAAGCATGTCTGACTTGCCTCCGGGATGCTGGTGTCACCCGCTCGTTGGTCGAGACTCTGACACATCATCCCGAGTGGTTGCGGGCCGTGCTTCGCCATCTTCCCGGCGAGAAAGAAGCGGCTGGCAACGTTCCCGCGTTAGTTGCCGCGTTGCTGGCCAGGAGCCCCACACCAGCCAAGTTGGTTGCTGACGTGGTTTGCCACCGCAGCCAGTTCAGCTCCGAAGTCACTTCAGCATTCGTAAACGCATACACGAGACGGAACGCCAGCGCCGGATTCCGGCTGGCCTCGCGGTGGGGTCCCTGCCTGTTGGAAATGTTGAGCGGCGCCGACGACCTCGACGCGTTTCTGGCCCGGCTCCTTGATTGTCCGCCGGGGAGGCTCTTGAGTGACTCACAGACACTCGCTTTGCTCCGGACCGCCGTACGCAAGAAGGCGCCGGGTGCGAACCGAAAGGACCTTGAATCCATCTTGGTGATTGACTCCTTTTTGGGTTGTCCCACTCTGGACGACAACGGACTGGTACGGTTGGCGGCGGCTTTGAGAACGTTTCAAAGCGACGCCGTCACAAAGATGGTGCTGCAAGCCACGCTCGCCGCAATACTTGCCAGGGATGATTCGCCGACCATTGGCACCGAGATGGAGAGCCTCTTCCGGAACCTCGGGCCATTCGCGCCCGGCGGGCCCGGCGGCTTGTACCGGTGTCTGTTGGAGCAATTCCGCAGCAGGAAGAAGTTTTGGAAGCGTCAGCACTTGATCTGCGCCATGGTCGCCATCGGCCTCGGAGCGACGGAATCCGCCGACCTCCCGCGACAGGCTCTCGTAATGGCGGAGGACGCCCGCGACTTAGTGGAAGAGGTGGCCAAGCGATCGAAAAAGCGGGTCTTCACGTTTATCGAGGAGCAGTCTCGCTCTTGGGGGGACGAGGCCCGTTTGCGCTGGAACCTCTTCGCGAAGTTTGTGCGACCGCGCGGCGTGCTCGATCGCGTCGCGGGTCCGTGGAAGAAAAGGGCCGCCGTCCCAATGGTGGTCCTCTGCCTAATTGTTGGCGCCAGCAGAATGAGTCGCCAAGGCGGCACGGTTGGCACGGGTTTTGCGACTCGCCCGTACATCAATCGCACGCAACCAGCAACCCGCTTGCCGAGGGGATAGACCATGATCGACCGTAGCCGTGGCCGATTGCATTTCTGCCTGAGGCCGAGGACTCTCGGCGCGGTTGCCTTGATCTCCGCCGGTGTGTTCCTTGCGGTGCCGATTGCCGCGCTGCTCAGCGTCGTTGCGGGCGGATTCGCTTATGCTGGGTGCGTGTTGGCAATGTTGCTGCTCGGCCTCGCTGGCGGCGTGCTACTGATTGGTGGCGGCGTCGCGATAATCACCGGACTCTTAGGTGGTGGGTCCGAGACGACCGCCGGAGGTGTCGCGGCGTGCGGCGTTGGTTTGGCGGGACTCGCGATGTGCGACTATTGGAACCAGCCAGTGCTTGCTGCGGGCGAAGCAGCGTGGACTCGCTGCTGTCAAGCGGCCGAATTGCTGATGAGCCAGGTCTTTCTCGGGCGCCACGTTTACCTCTGGTCGTGGTCGCTCCTGGCGATTGCGACAACCTTCGCCCTAACGTTGCTCGCCGCGATCGGTATTCTCCGGTTCGAGACGTTCGTCAAGGCACGCCTTCATCGCATCCGATCCACCTGCCCCGCATGCAACGAGCCGGGAGCACTCCAGTTTCGCTGCCCTAGCTGCGCAACGCTGGCGAGCGACCTGGCCCCCTCTCCCCATGGCATCTTCCATGCCCATTGTGGCAAGTGTCAGGCAGAGTTGCCGACGATAGACCTTCTGGGCCGCCTTGCCCTGTCGAAGGTCTGCCGGTACTGTTCGGCCGAGCTTGTGCATCCGGCCATCGGCAAACAGCGTGAAGCTCACTTTGCCATCGTAGGAGCGCAATCGAGTGGTAAGACAACCTGGATGGTTGCGTCCCTTTGGCAAGTTGCGCGGGAGTTCGCGCCGACATGCGGCCTTAAAGTGGAGTTCGCCAACAATCGACAAAAGAAGACCCTGCACGATATCGTGCAGGGTCTCGCGTCAGGCGCACGAATGGCGAAGACCGCTTCAAAGCGGCGGCCTCGGGCGTTCAACGTGGCGATTTATTCTTCCAAAGGGGCTGGCAAGGGGCCTGGGTGCCTGCTTTATCTTTACGATGCCGCAGGTGAGGATCTTACGGACGAGGGCAGAATGAGCGGTCACCGGTTCCATCGTTTCGTGGATGGTCTGTTCCTGGTGATCGATCCCTTTGCCGAAGCCATTGCCCGGTCTGGTAGGTCTGGAGGAATGGATCGAGAAACGTCCAAGGTCCATCCGGCCACCGCCGAAGTGGCCGCCGTGATGGAGCCATTTATGAGCCGACTGGAGCAACAACTGAACGTCTCGGCGGAGAGTGTGTTTTCCATTCCGGTCGCGGTCGTGGTCGGGAAAATGGAGCCCATGTCCCACGGGCCGTGGTCTAGCATGGCCGAAAGGCTGGGCCCGACCGCTGGGGTCAACTCATACCGTGAAGGAGTTCGCGGCACGGCGAACGTCGGCGAGAAGCCTTCGTCGCCCGTTCGCGCGTTCCTGCTGGACCTGGGACTGGCCAATCTCGTTCTCGGCCTGGAAACTCGGTTTCGAAAAGTCGCTTATTTTGCGACCTCGGCCGTCGAGGAGATTCCCACGGCGAACCGCCGACCTGCTCCACGACGAGCTGCAGTGCCACTGCTTTGGCTAATTCAACAGACTGGCGCACTACCAGCCGTGTGGCCCAAGAGGGGCTAGTCCCCTGGGCGACGATGACTCCCCCGCCACCGGAAATGACAAGTTCGTTCGTGCCGACGGGATGACCTGCACGTTTTTCCTGGCTCGCTTGGTGGGGGATGGCGCCATTGCTTCGCCGGCACGTGGTTTGCGACAGCGCGAGCTGGTCTTGAACGTCGCCGGAGAACGAAAGGGAGGGCTGTACCGATGCAAACCGTGCTGAACAAACACGTTGCCAGAACCGGGGAACCGTGGCCCGAGAATCGCCATGTCCTCCGTCTCGCGCGACGCACCAACCGCTGCACGGTCTTGGGACCCGGGCGCCGGGCGGTGCTCTGGGTACAAGGTTGCCCGTCCCGTTGCCCTGGCTGTGTCGCCCCCGAAACGCAACCCTTTCGTGGTGGACAACAGATGGATGTTGCATCGTTGGCCGAGGAACTGAGCCACGTCCCGGATATCGAAGGGGTGACGTTTTCCGGCGGCGAGCCGCTGGCACAGGCCGCCGCACTGCTGAATCTCGTTGATTCGATACGGCTCAATCGGGATCTGTCATTCATGTCCTATACCGGCTACGCCTTGGAATACTTGCACCAGCGAGGCACTGCCGCGCAGAAGGCCTTCTTGCGGAGGCTGGACATCCTGGTCGACGGCCCGTACGTGGCCAGCCGCCATACGGACCTCCGCTGGCGCGGTTCGGATAATCAGCGCGTGCACTTGTTGACACCGCGCTATCGCCATTTGGAACAGCAGTTGCACGAGAGGGGGAACTGGTTGGAATTCACCTGCGACTCGCAAAACGAGATGCACTGGATGGGCATCCCGCCGAAAGGCTTTCGGGAGGCGTTTGAAGGAAAGATGCGTGAGCTTGGTGTTCGTTTGGCTGTTTCCGAATGAGGTGTTCCGATGAGTGGTTCTAAATACAGCGACGTTCGGCTATCGGAAGAAGCGGCCCGGCGCGTGCGTGAAGAAAACCGCCGCCGCGTGAAAGAGCGGGCCGCCCAGCGAGCCGCCGAAGCTGAGCGACGTCGAGAAGAACAGCTCCGCCAGAAGCAGGCTGCTTTCAACCGGCGGTTGGCGGAAGGAAAGAAGGAAGTTGCGGCATTCGAGAGTACACCGGCAAGTCGTCATGTTGCGACATCATTGCAGGAGTTGCGGGCCCGCCTCGAACGGATGGGGGAGACGGCGTTCGGCAACGAGAAGCAACTTGCACGAGCCGAGCGGCAACTGTACCAAATTCGCCGTGAACTCAAGCGTAAAGTGAGCCAAGCCAAGGCTGCGCAAGACGCACAAGACCTGAAACAGGAGGCTGCAATTGTTCTGCGATGGAAATACCAAGCCGCGGAAGACCGGCAGGGCTCGAGACAGTTCGACCCGGCAGGGCTCGCCCAGTTCGAAGCCGCCCTCCGCAGCGTGGAGGGTCAGTTGGCTCGGCGCAACCTGGAAGGAGCGCGCCGAGCGATGGCGGAGGTAGGGCAGCAGTTTAAGCAGCACCGGGCTGAAGTCGAGAGGCGGCGCGGCCTTTGGTTGACCCAAAAGCGGGCCGGCGAAGCTGCCTTGGCTCGCGTTCAGGACCGAATCGGGGGTCTGGAATCGGACCCCGTAGTGCAGCGCTGGCAGGCGGCGGCCATGGCGGACATCTCGGAACGCGCCGCACAGTTGACCGAAATGATCGAGTACGACCAGTTTCAATCCGCCGCAAGGGAAGCCGAGAACCTATTGGCCGAGTCGGAACAAGTTCTCGAAGCGGCGGAAGCGCGGCAGCGCTGCCAGGAAAGCCAAGACTATATTGCCGAAAGCACTGTGGCAGCACTCCAGACGTGCGGTTTCTACGTGGACGTGATTAGCCAGTCGCCGCAAGGGGGCAGCAACGAGGTCTTGATTCGCGCCCATCGGCTGGACGGCCGCGCGCTGGCAGTCAGCGTACCGCGGGAAGGGGCGATCCAGTGGTCGGTCGATGGCTTTCCCATCGAGATCGTCGCGGGCGCCAATGGACAACCGGCGGCCGTTTGCGACGAGGCAGTAGACCAAATCGAGGCGATCCAGAACCGGCTCGACGACGATTATGGAATCGAGACATCCGCGTTGACGTGGGCTGGCCAAGACCCGAACCGTCCCCGCAAGGCAGCCAAAGCGCGGCCCCGCCACACTCAGCAGTATTCGCGGCGGGCTTTCGGAGCACGACGGGAATGAGCGAGTTCTTCATCATGCTCAGCCTGGTTGTCTTGCTCGTCGGCTTGGCTGCCCACGGCCTGATGTCTCCGGAAATGACGGCCAGCTGACTCGTCGGCCTGGTGATCCTTCTGGCTATCGGTCGGGCCACGCACACTGGACTGGCAGGTATGGTCCTCCGGGTGGGGACGCCCGTTCTGTCGATAATGGCCCTCGCGCTTTACTACGGCGATGGCAGCCGCGAGACCGTTGTGCACGTTGTCGCCGAACTCGGCTCGCTCGGGTTGGTGCTGTTCGGCATTTATCTGATAGTATCCGGGCCGTTTCGGAGGCAAGGCGGCCGGAAGAAATAAAAGGGAAATCCAGTGTGGCGGTTGCCCGTTCGTCGAAACATACGATGACACCGTTGTCCCATCGCCGCACAGCGACCGTCTCTCGCGCAATCGTCGTCGCACTTTTGCAATGTTCAAGCGAGGACGCGTCGCGGATGTGCGATGCGTTGCGCGAAAGCAGGCTGCGTGTCGGCCGTGATGCACGAGAGCCGAGTTTTTTATTTCCGGTTCGCGCGAACCTTTTTCCGGGCTAATGCATCATTATCATAACGCCAGTTGACCGCATTCGCGCGCGTTGGCAAAATAGGGGCACAAGTCGAGGCCATCTCTTATTGGCCTCACCAGCCGCGTACCGCGCAATTTGCAGATGGGACGTATTAGGCGCGCGGATAGCAATAAAGCCCGCCTGTTCACGGCGAGCGGTATTGGCACCAGGGCTAGGTCCATAAAGAGCAACAGCTACAAACATCCTGTGTAGGCTGTCGCGCGGACCTTCATTTGCGGCTCCAAAGATGCTTGCCGGAGATTAGTGTGTCTCTCCTGGCAACTGCTCCCCGGCTAAATGGGGACAACCGAAACGGCACGGGTTGCGTGCGAGGCGTGAACCGCCCGCGGACGCACGTGCCGCACGACAGTAGTCGGTTAAGCGACGAAGCGGTGCGCGTCCGCGCTACCGCCCGCGTCTGGTTGTCCACCCGTTCCGAGGTCCTTTGTTGCGGAGCCCAAACCATGATCGGCGAAACCGCCCCCGCCACCTGTCAAGAAGAAAATGATTTCGCCGTGATCCAAGCCGCGCAACAGGGCGATCGTCACGCACTGGGCCAACTGTTCCAATCCCATCAAAAAATGGTATACGCCACCGTCTACCGGCGACTGGAAAATCACGCCGAATCGCAGGATCTTTGCCAGGAAGTATTTCTCAAGGCAATGACAAAGATCGGCCAGCTGAAAGACCCGCGACGCTTCAGCGGCTGGTTGCGAACATTAGCAACGATGACGGCGATCAACGCGGTCCGTCGGCCGAGACGAGAGCTCGGCTGGTCGCGGGAATTCGAAGACAACAGGCAGCAGCAGATGACTCCGGAGGAAATAATAATGGCCGAGGAACAGCGAACTCAGGTTAGGCATGCGGTCCGCCGATTGAGCCAGCTCGATCAGGAGAGTCTTAGCGCCTTCTATTTCGATGGACAATCGCTGGGCGAAATGAGCGACCATCTGGGGACGCCAGTCAATACGTTCAAGCGACGCCTGCACACGGCCCGCAAGCGGCTAGCTCAGGAACTGGCCGCGCTGGCACCAGGCAAGGGAACGTAGGAGTTTCGTTTTCGCTGTCCCAAATTGAAGCGCACGTTCTTTGCTGATAGGGGGACAGGAACTTCGACAGCCCGTGAATTCTGGCCCAGATCAGCGGTAAACGCGGGGTGCAATCATCCGTGAAAAACTCGGGCGCTTGTGCACGATTTCCCTCTTAGTTTTCATTCAGAAGACTGACGGGCTACCGCCCCTTCTGAACGTTCCACCTGAACCGTCGTCTCCGGGGACTTGGGCACAGGGTTTGCATCGGTGTGTGCCAACATTTTGCGTTGGCCCAACAAACGGGAACGTTTTGCTGCCGAATGGTGTCTTATAATGTGAAACTGCCAACGGTTGGCCCCATTCTTGCCAGCCTTGGCGACTAATACTGGGTCGGCTCTGGGCCGGCCCTCGCCTGGGTTGCTCAGGACATGACCGTCAATATCAGTAAGGTGTTCCAGTCAGTCCATAAAGGTTGTCTTTACGAGAAGTCGATGCCGTGCTACGCGTCCGCGCAGCCGGGTCGAAGGCCTGCGGCGGTCTTCTGGCAGAGGAGGTCAACCATGGCAATTTCGTGGCGATGCACATCGAGGCCCTTGGCAGAACTCCCCTCAAACGACAGAAGGTATGTGGCCAGGCCAACCGTTGCCATGCTGTCGCTATATCGACACATGGCACGGCGGCATCAGTGGCACGAAAACTGCAACGACGGGTTTGCGAGCGGAACAACGAAAAAGGGACAGTGTGATGAACAGAAACGACAAGATGGAAGAGTGGCCGAACGTCATAGCGATGGTCAAGGACGGAGAGAAGTACGTGTTCACGTACGACGACGACCGCCGGAAACCGCTGCTGAGCGTCTTCGGACGTTTTGCGAAAAATCCCGAATTGAACTTCTCTTGGCACAACGCGGCCGTACTGAGTCGAAAAGTCCGCGAGAAAGCCAGGCAGCAGGTGAGTCCGCAATTGCGGAAGCTTCGGGCTTGGTAATCCGGCAGCAAGGACAGGAGAAAGACCATGAGCGAACACAATGAGCACGCCCGTGGCGTTGTAGCAACCTGGTTGGAGCATCTGGCAATCGGCGAGTGCCTCCTTGTCTGCTTCAGTACCGATGTGAGCGTATTTCCCGAGGATGGAACCTTCCTCGAGGTCCGCGGCACCGCCGGCGCGGCCAATCGGAAGCGGCTGCTCGACGCCATCGAGCAGACCAAACCCCAAGACCGCACAAACACCCTGCTGGCGTTGGAGACAGCCTATCGCTATCCGAATCTCGATACCGTCATCCTCTTTACCGATGGTGAACCAAACAGCCCGACCGGCGGTTCCAATCAATTCGATTCGGAAATCGCCGAACGCATCCATGCCCTGTGCGGGAAGCACGGGGACATTCCAGTGAATACGGTTGGACTGGGGGACTATTTCAAGCCCAAGTTGTCGGAGTTCTTGATTCGGGTGGCCCGGGAAACCGGGGGGAGTTTCCTGGGACGCTGATCGAACGGCGAAACCGGAAAGACAAGAGCATGAGCGACTCCAACAGAACCAACGCGGTCCGATGCCCGGAATGCGGCTTCGTATCTCGCGACTGGGGCGGCTCCTGCGCGTGCGCTCGCGCGCAGCCGACGCATCGCCCGGCGGCAGTTCTCGATTGGGACAACGCGGGTGCCACGGAGTCGGTTCACCTTCCCTCGGATGGGGAACCGCGGACGCCGGTGGTGGCGCGGGAAGACACACTTGAAACCAGCGCGCCCGGTCAGCGCCCGGCGGCACTGGGATCGGTTAGTAGCCGGACGGAAACTCATCCGCAGCCGGAGCCGACCGTCCATCCAGTTCCGGACGCCATGGCGCGCCACGGCGCTCAAGTTGTGGGGCGGGTCATCGCGATTGACAGCTCACACCGCGAGCCGCCTGATCCGGACCTCTGTCGGGTGCTGACGAAACTACTGTGGGCTCCCCTGCTGCTCGTGCTGCCGCTGGCGGTTGTTGGCCACGCCTTGGTTGCCTTCGGGTCGCTACTTGCCCTTGCAGGCGTGGCCGGTGCCATGCTTCTACTGCGATTCCTGCCGTGGACAACCCTCCTCTGGTTCGCATATCTCGCGCACATCAATCGTCGCCCGGATGAACAGGTGCCGGTCTGGTACGCTCGCGTGCGGGAGGCGCGGGACGATTCGGAAGTCATGGTACGTCTGAAGGGGTCTTTTTCACGCGGCAATGTCGCGCCCGACGATCTGGTCAGCTTCCGGGGCGCGTGGCGGGAGGGCGTCTTGATGGCCCGCTTCGGCTTCAATCACCGAACCCGCAGCGAGATCCAGTTCCGTCGATCGCGATGGTGGATCGGGCTGGCGCTGACCCTGATGTTCGCCGCGGTGCTGGCATGTCAGTTGCACGGCACCTGGGTCGCGTTGAACAGCATTGTCCGTTGAAGGAGAACACGCAGATGGCTTGTGTCCCCGCAGTTCAGATCTCGGCCGGAATTCGGCGGTTAGAAGGCCGTGCCGATGCGGAAACCCCGATGTTCGCGCCGGACTCTTTGTTCGCGGGCCACTTGGGGTTGATCCGCGTGGACTCGCTGTCCCGATTCTGGAACAACGAGGCTCTCGGATTCGGGCCCCTGGAATCCCGCCAGGCGAAGCTGCTTGCGGGGCTGTGCGCCGGCGCGATTCCCTGGGCGTACATGGTTCTCGGCGAGCCCGGCCGGATCTCCGTCTACCTAGCCCTCCCAGGCGGCAAGGATATTATTGACGCCTGGAGCCCCACGCTCTTGGCGGCTTTTCCGGGAAGCGAGATTTCCCCGGGGCCGTCGAGCGAGCGTTTGATCGACGGATTGGCGAAGTTGCGATTCGGTTCGGCGCTGACCGGCAATCCGTCATGCCCGCCACCGCGACGGGCGCCGACGGCGGGGAAATCCGCGCCCCAAGCGACTTTGGAATCGGTCTTCCGGGCCATGCAGGGCTCCAGTTGGGCCTACCTGGTGTTCGGCCGGCCCGTGTCGCAAAACGAGATCCATGAGGTGCTGGCCGGCTTGGCCCGCGAAGAGAACGAGCTTGTCAGTGCCCACCTGCGCCGCGGCACCGCCGAGGAGAACAACAATCCGCAGGCCAAGCGCTATCTGGACTTGCTGCGATCCGCACGCAAGAAATACGAAGCAGGTACGCGCCAGGGCATGTGGAACGTGCGGGCCGTCTTGCTGGCCGCGGAGCGAGCGCGTCTGGCGCTGGGCAATCAAACGCTGCTCGGCGCTTTCGCCGGACCGCAAAGCCACCCCCAACCGGTTCGCGTCACGCCCTGCCATCCCGGTGTTGCGAATGCAGCCGCGCAACTGCCGAGCACGTGCCTGACCACGGCCGAGGCGGTGGCGGTGGCCCGGCTGCCGGCGGAGGAGTTTTGCGGATACCGGCTCCGGGACTTCGTGCAATTCGCCGTCGATCCACCCGTGACGCACCAATGTCAGCAGATCTCACTCGGATTGGTTCTGGACGCGGGGCGGAGGACGGCCAATTGGTTTGAAATCGGGCGGGACGACCTGTGCAAACACGCGCTGGTGGCCGGCGTGCCCGGATCGGGCAAAACCACCACCTGCCAGTACCTCCTCCGCCAGCTGTGGGAGGAGCACCGGATCCCCTGGCTGGTCCTGGAGCCGTCGATGAAGTCCGAGTACCGTCGCCTGTTGGCCGCGCCGACCGGCCCCGACCTGCGCGTCTTTACGTTGGGCGACGAAACCGGCGTTCCGCTACGGCTCAATCCCCTGGAGGTCCAGCCCGGCGTGCCGGTGCAACTGCACATCGACGGACTGATGGCGCTCTTCAACGCGGCGTTCGGCCTGGTCACGCCCATGCCGTACGTGCTGAGCCATTCCCTGCATCGCGTTTACGAAGAACGTGGCTGGGATCTGATCGGCGGAACTCATCCACGCGGACACGGCCACCCCCGCCAGCCGACCCTCTCGGACCTCGCCGCAACGACCGAACGGATCGTCAAGGAACTCGGGTACGATCGCGAGATCACCGGCAATCTCCGAGCAGGTTTGCTAACGCGATTGACGAGTCTGACGGCCGGTGGCAAGGGCAAAATGCTCGATTGCGGAGCTTCCATCTCGATGGACGATCTACTTGCCCGCCCGGCGGTGCTGGAGTTCGCCGCAATGGGTAGTGACGAAGACAAGGCGTTCGTCCTGGGCGCGATGTTGCTGCGTTTGGTTGAGTATCGTCAGGCGGCCGGTCTGTCCGATAACGCGCTGCGCCATGTCACGCTGGCCGAAGAGGCCCACCGCCTGCTCACCGCTGCTCCGGCCAACCTGCCATCCGAAGAGGCCAACTCCCGCGGCAAGGCGGTCGAAACCTTCTGCAACCTGCTGGCCGAAGTCCGTGCGTACGGGGAAGGTGTCGTCGTCGTGGACCAGGTCCCCACGAAGTTGGCGCCGGAAATCCTCAAGAACACCAATCTGAAGATCGTGCATCGCTTGGTAGCCGAAGACGAACGCCGAAAGGTCGGCGGATGCATGAATCTGACCGACCTGCAAGAGCGACACCTCTCGACGCTTCGGTGTGGAGTTGCGGCGGTCTACACCGAGGGCTGCGCGAATGCGTCTCTGATCGGTATCCCCGATGCAGCCCGCCAATTCCACGGTGACCCCTATCCCGATCGAGCTGCCATCGTCAAGCACATGCAGGACAAGATGCCCGCCCTTGAAAGGGGGGTGGATTCCGAATGCCAAGTTCCCACCTTCGCGCACCCCAACGGCCCCCTCCCACGGTGCCCGGGCTGCGACGCCGGAGACTGCGCCAACCGCCCCTCGATCGTGGACCACTTGTTACGGGTTGATCACACCGAAGAGTTCGACTCGGCCCTGGATGAGGGATGGGAAGGCCTGTGGCTATTTGGGGCCCGCTGCGCGCGCCAGATCCGAGGACATGAACAATATGCCCGGGAGGCGCCGTTTTGCGTGGTGATGAATATCGCGGCGCTGGCCCGATTCGATACTGAAACCTGCGACAAGATTCGTCGCAACCTGAACCTTTTTCTTGACCGATCCAGGGAGGACTGGAAATGAAGAGGCACACTTCGCGGGAGATTTCCGAACACGCTGATGTCGACCGTCTCGAACAACAAATCGAGGACCGGCTACAGGCGTATTGCCGCGAGACGGATCAGGTTTACACGGAGCGACTGTGCCAACGGTATCGCGACCTGGCGCCGCCGGAAAGAATCCGCGCCTTGAAGGACCTGCCGACGGTTTTCGAGGGCCGCCAGCAATTCGAGCGAAGCTATGAGCAGGCCACGGGCGAAAAGGCGCCGGACAACACGGTTGGCTTTTCTCGAAAGACCCTCGAACCCGCGCACGTGGAAACGGAACACCTGCAAGTGCGCAAGACTACTATTCATGAACGGCTTCACCAGCT
Source organism: Planctomycetota bacterium (assembly GCA_051745935.1). Taxonomy (GTDB): domain Bacteria; phylum Planctomycetota; class Planctomycetia; order Pirellulales; family Pirellulaceae; genus JBNJEM01. Next base: position 2,682 of record JBNJEM010000031.1, on the reverse strand, counting down.
GTCCCACCCCGCCGCCGAGCAGCTCTTGGGCAAGGAACTGGCCGAGGGCATCGCCGAGGATTTGGCAGTCCGAGAATTGGGGCGCGAGTGGGATCCCGAACTGCCCCGCTCGTACTCCCGGGAGCGGGCGTTGGCGCGCAAGGTCAGGGAGGTGTGCGGGGACCGGGCGGTCGATCGGGCCTATTTCCAGGGCGATGCCCGTGAACTGAAGGCGGGCCTGGAGCGCCACCTGGGCAAGAACAACTTGCAACGGCTGAAAACCCTGGCGGATGAGCCGCTACCGCCTCGGCGGGAACTGCCCGATTAGTTGCACACACGAGCTTGGGATTTGAAACAAGGCCACCCGTCGATCAATCGAGGATCAGTCGCCAACCGCCCGCGCCGGCTCCGCGGTGGCCGCCGACGTGCAGGCGAGCGCCCCACAACATCCAGGGTACCAGGGCCAGGGGCACGTCGGCATAGACCCCGCCGCCCTCGCAGCCCTGCAGCAGGTATCGCTGCCGGCGCCGCGACGTCCACTTTGGTTGCTGGAACGGCTCGTAACAGTGCTCGACCAGCCGCACCGGTTCCGCCGCGGCTTTCAGCGCCGCGAAGTCGGCGGACAGCGGGTGGCCGTACAAGCGAAACAACTGGCCCACCGTGCGCAGCGCGGCCCGGAACAAGTCGCTGAACTCGGGCCGCCGGATGGGCACGCGGCGCGAACGCGACGCGTCCCCCCGGCGCCCGCCGGAAGGGCCGCCGTTCAACTCGCGCCGCAGAAACAGCGGCGCGACCAGGCCCACCCCCAGCCGGGGGACGCGGCCGAGCACGGCGTCCGGCGCGGGCGGCAAGTCCGCGGCGCCGATCCGACCGCTGCTCCAAGAATTCCGCTCCGTCACTAGTGTGAAACGAACATTCCCCTGGCCCAGCCCGTCCCGGCGTCCGCACTCCACCAGCGCGTCCTGGATCGCACCGGCGTGTTCCGCGGCCCGCTGCCCCAGCAGCGTCAGCCGCAGGGGAATTTGCAATCCCGGCCGTGCTTCGACCGGCACCGGATAATACGGCGCCAGGACAACTGCGGGCGGTACGTCGTTCTGTCCGGAAAACCGCTCGCGCCCGGCCGCCGGAGAGGGTTCGAACGTCTCGCCGTAGGGGCAGCCTTGCTGGCGCCGGCAGCCGTGGCAATACGCCCCTTGCCGCCCGCGCTCGGGCGGCGCAAGCCGGCACACGCGATGCTTCAACCGCATCGCCACCATCCCCCGCATCGCCGGCCCCAGCCAAGGCAACAACGGCCCGGGGCTGGTAAGTTGCAGGCTGAGCGTCAACATCCGGTAATCCACAATCAACCGCTCCCCGGCGACAACACTACACCAACGGGCAAGAACGCAGGTCCGAAACCAGCCCTTTTACCAGATTGCCGTACAGTTCCCGCGCATCGGGTACATCCAAGGCCGCCAATACCGCCGCTGGCCGCGTTTCCGGATGTAAGCATGACCTGGCCTCGCCCGTGCGGCGCCGCCACAACAACCGACTGTCACTCTCGAAAAGCTGAGCCATCAGTTGAATCTCGCGGTCCGTCATCACCGAGTGCATCGTGATGTTCCGAAAATGCGCCGGGATGTTACCGGTGTTGGTTGGACAATACAGCGCTCCTAGCAGTTCGCTCAGGGCTCGCGACAGCTCGTCTTCATTGGCGAGAGATCCAATCAACCCGAAGATCGCGTATTTCTGCCAAGGAACCCGAGCAAGCAAAGTGCTTCGGCGAAGCCATTGGTCGATGTCCCGTTCGTCAGGTCCTCTAATCCATTGTGCCGCGTTACCTACATTCCTGGCGGCATTCCGAAGTTGCCTCCTCGTTGGCTGGAATTCCGCAAGCGCAATCTCCCCCGTTGCCCTGTCCATGCATGGCTGGTTCGGATGGTTGCAGAGAGTCCGGCTGATTGCATCGTATTTCGCTACATCCAGAAAGGTCACGGTCAACGAGGTGGCGTTCAGTACGTCCTCGGCGATCAAGGCGGCTTCGGCGCGCAGGGCGACATGGAGTGACATCGGTTGCGTGGGATGGAGGATTGCTTGGAGGGCCTGGCGGGTAGGTCCGTTGTCGAGCGTCGCGGCTTGTTCGCGCACATCCTCCAAATAGCCCTGGAAATAACGAGCGACCGACGCTAGGCACTGGTTCCAGCCCCACGCCGCTCCGGCCATGGGGAATTCGCGAGCCAATTCAGCGGCGGCCTGGAATTCCCCGCGTTGGACCAAGTCGCAGGCCCGCCGGCGCGCTTCCAGCACGGCCACGGCCGGAAAAATGACGCCGGGGCCAGCGGCGGCGGCCGCGGCGTCAACACGTTCCACCGGAGCTTTGTACTGCACGCGGTTCTCGAAGTGCAAGCGGGCCGACGCCTGCAACACGGGCAAGGCGTGCGGCACGCCTCCCGAATCGTGTAACCGAATCATCGCCTCGCCCGACGGCACCACAAGCGAAGCGGACTGCTTGATCGCCTGCTCGATGCGCCGTGCCGCCTCGGGCAGCAGATGCTGGTTTCCCGCCTGGTCGCTCTGCGTCAGCTCCTCCTCGCCTTGCAGAAAAGGAACTGGCAGAACAACTTCAGGGCCCACACTCAGCCAATCTTGGAGCCACTGGCAGAATACATCCGTAGCGATGAATTCTCCCGCCGCCCACTTGCTGTGTTCGTCGCGATGCGTGTA
>JBNJEM010000030.1:0-26061 GCA_051745935.1 Planctomycetota bacterium | reverse complement strand
TTGACTTTGGACACGGGCATTTCGACATGGGGCCGCTCGACACGCACCGCGTTGCGAATACGGGTTAACATATCGGCGATCGGATCGGTCATCATGATTATTCGAATCCCTTTACCAACTAGCCTTACGAAGCCCAGGAACGAGCCCTCGGTCCGCCAATTTACGGAAGCAAATACGACAAATGCCGAACTTTCTGTAGACGGCTCGAGGCCGTCCACAGAAGTTGCACCGCCGCTCCAACCGCGTACTAAACTTGGGTGGCCGGTTCGCCTTGGCAATTTTTGATTTACTCGCCACGTGAACTACCTAATTCTTGGTTTCCGTGAATCAGAACGGGCTCCGACTTGGAGCCACCTCTACCACAGCATTCAAGCCGCCGCCGTTGCCTCGCCCTGCCGGAACGGCACGCCGAGCAACCGCAGCAACTCTCTAGCCTCGTCGTCGCTCTCGGTGGTGGTCACCACCGAGATATCCATACCCTGGACCCGGGGAAACTTATCCGGGTTCAGCTCGGGAAACACCAACTGTTCCGTGAGCCCCAAACTATAGTTGCCGTGCCCGTCGAACGCGTGGGGGTTGACTCCGCGAAAGTCGCGCACCCGGGGCAGGGCGAGGGACACCAATCGGTCCAGGAACTCGTACATCCGGGCGCGGCGCAACGTGACCCTGCACCCGATCGCCATGCCTTCTCGCAAGCGAAACCCAGCCACCGCCTTGCGAGCGGTTGTCACCACCGGCTTCTGACCGGTGATTTGAGCCAGGGCTTCGACGGCGGATTCCAGATGTTTTTTCTCCAAGGTCGCGGACCCCACGCCCATGTTCACGGCGATCTTTTCGAGCCGCGGCAAGGCGAGCGGATTGACGCCAAGCTGCTCTTGGAGGGCTGGAGCGATCTCTTTTTCGTATTTTTCTTGTAAGCGAGGCATCATGGTTCTCTTACCCAGTCCATCGCGACGCGACATCCCAACGGACCACGCCGCACCGAGCCAATCGATTTACTTTCGGGCGTACGCGCTACGTTCCGGGGCGAGCTCACCGTTGCCGGCACCGCACTGTTTGCAGTATCGCTCCTTGCGCCCGTCATCCAAATACCGGGCGCCGGTCCGCGCCTTTTGTCCGCACTTGCCGCAGATCAACATGGCATTGGCCACCTGGATCGGCATTTCCTTTGACAGACGCCCCCCTTGCGGGTTGCGCTGGCTGCGCTGGACGTGCTTGTACACCCGGTTCACATTCTCCACGATGATCTTGCCAGCTTTGTGGTCGGCTTTGAGGACCCGGCCGCGAACCCCGCGGTCGTTACCGGCAATAATCTCGACTGTATCATCCACTTTGATGTGCATCAGAGCACCTCGTTGGCGAGGCTGACAATTCTCATGTAGTTCCGTTCCCGCAGTTCCCGCGCCACGGCGCCGAAGATCCGAGTGCCCCGCGGGTTGCCATCCTTATCGATGATCACCACCGCGTTGCTATCAAACCGAATATAACTCCCGTCGGGCCGGCGGTATGGCTGCCTGCAGCGGACGATCACGGCCTGGACCACGGATTTCTTCTTGATATCACTGCCCGGCATAACACTTTTGACGCTGCAGATGATGACATCGCCCAGCGAGGCGAATCGTCGCCGAGACCCGCCCAGGACCTTGATACACATCACTTCTTTCGCGCCGGTATTATCCGCGACAGCCAATCGAGTTTCTTGTTGAATCATCGTCTTATTGACTCATCCCTTGTTCGGCCGCGTCTTCTCCGATGGTTACAGCCGATTGTTACAGCCGGTCACAAAGCCCGATTTCCGCTTCCAACACGCCTGCGGCGGGGCCCCCATCCGACGGTTTGGCTATGGCTTCTTGGCCTTTTCCTGCTTGCTGGCCGCTCGCAAAGCCGCCACGTCCACGTCCCGACTCTTCTCCACCACCCGCACGAGCTCCCAACACTTCGTTTTCGACCGGGGCCGCGACTCAATAATTTCCACGGTATCCCCCACTCCCGACTCGTTGCGTTCATCATGCGTGTAGCAAACGGTCCGATACCGAATGTACTTGCCGTACATCGGGTGCCTGACGCGGCGATGCACCTCCACGCGACGGGTCTTGTCGTTGTTCGCGCTCGCCACCACTCCAATGACAACTTTCTTAGGCATGGCAGACTAACTTCCCTTCTTCGCCTCGGGTTGCGTTGGCGCCCCGGCTCGAGACGCGGCCGCTTGCTTCAGTTCACGCTCACGCCGCAGGGTCTTGATGCGCGCGATCAGCCGCCGATTGCGTTGTAATTCACTGGGCGCATCCAGACGTTCCGTCTGCGCCTGCATGCGCAACCGGAACAGATGTTCCACCGTTTCGTTGAGCGTCAGCTCCAGCTGCTCGTCGCTCATGTCGCGAAGTTCACTAATATCCATCCTACACCCTTTGCAGCAACCTTCTCCGCCCAGGGCCCGCCTTCGACCCCGCTTCGCAATCCACGCCCCACACCCGCGCCGCGTTCGCCCCCTTACGTGGGCAGCCGCCGCACGAATCGCACCCGCAGCGGCATTTTGTGAGCGAGACGGGCCAGACAAACGCGGGCCTGCTCCTCCGTCACGCCCCCCAACTCATAGAGAATCGTCCCGGGCTTGACCGTGGCCACCCAGTGCTCCGGCTCCCCCTTCCCCTTTCCCATTCGGGTTTCCAGGGGCGTCGAGGTAATGGAGCGGTGGGGAAACAACCGCACGTACAGCCGCCCTTCACCTCGCACGTACTGCTGTCCGGCGATCCGACCGGCCTCGATCGTACGCGCCTTGATCCACCCCCCTTGGGTCGCCTGGAGTCCATACTCGCCGAAGACCACCCGATTGCCCCGCGTGGCGTTACCTTTTATACGCCCTCTTTGGCTTTTTCGATGTTTGACCCGCTTCGGCATCAGCGCCATCGGATGTATCTCCCTCGTGCATGCCTCGATTGATCCAAACCTGTACCCCTATGTGTCCTTGCGCCGTCATCGCCTCGGTGAACCCGTAGTCAATGTCCGCTCGCAACGTGCCCAAGGGGATCGATCCCAGCAGTTGTTTCTCGCGGCGGGCCATCTCGGCCCCCCCGAGGCGCCCGGCCAATTCGATCTTGATTCCCCTGGCCCCCGCGTCCATGGTTTGCTCCATGGCGCGTTTCATGGTTCGGCGAAAACTCGCTCGCTTGGACAGCTGCTGGGCAATGTCTTCCGCCACCAACTGCCCGTGCAGTTCCGGCCGGCCGATCTCGTCCACCTTCAAGTTCACTCGCCGGCCAATCAAGTTCTGCAGCTCCTCCTGGAGCAACTCGACCTCCTGCCCCTTCTTGCCAATAATCAGTCCGGGGCGAGCCACGTGCAAGATCACCCGGACCTCATCCCGCGTCCGTTCCACCTCAATGCGATCAATCCCGGCATTGCGATAGTGGGTGCGCTGCGGATGGTTCTTGATGAAATCCCGAATTTTCTGGTCTTCCAGCAACAGTTCCGCGAACTCCTGCTTGGAGGCGTACCAGCGACTTTTCCAGCCCAAGACCACGCCCGTACGAAACCCGATCGGATTAACTTTCTGACCCATGCCTACAACTCGCTAACGTCCTCGAGGGCGACGTGAATGTGTGAAAACCGCTTGCGGATCATGAACGCCATGCCCCGCGCCCGCGGCCGGATCCGCTTAAACATCGGCCCGTTATCAACCCGAGCCTCAATGAGCACCAAGTGCTCCGGCCTCGCCGCGCGTCCTTCATTCTGATTCGGGTCCTGAACATTGCCCAACGCGCTCCTGATCACTTTCTCCAGCATCCGCGCGCCGCGCTGTGGCTGGTATCGCAAAACATCCAGCGCTTCGTCCGCAAACTTGCCCCGGACCATGTCAGCCAGGGGCCTCACTTTGCGAGCGCTCACGCGGGCATATCGATGGGAAGCCCGAAAAGCCATGGCACTATCCTCGTTCGCTTCTATCCTCGTTCGCTTCTATCCTCGTTCGCTTCTATCCTCGCTGAATCCTCTCGCCACGCGATGTGTCCTATCCCCGGCTCCCGTGGCCGCGGAACACGCGCGTCGGTGCAAACTCACCCAACTTGTGCCCTACCATGTCTTCCGTGACAAACACTTTCACGTGGTTCTTGCCGTTGTGGACCAAAAAGGTCACCCCCACGAACTCCGGTACCACGGTACACGGACGCGCCCACGTCTTGATCGGTTCCTTGCTGCCCGACTCCACCTGCTGCTGAACCTTCTGGTACAGCTTGAAGTCGACGTATGGCCCCTTTTTCAGCGACCTGCTCATATCGGATCCTTGCTTCTCAATATCCCCGAGCTCGGCGCTCCAGGTCGTTCCCCCGTTCACTCCAGTCACCAACACGCCCCGCCGGTCCCGGCGGCCACCGCTACTTTAGCCGCAATTGGCCATACCGCTTCGACCGGCGCCGACGCACGATCGACGCGTTCGAAGGCTTGCGACGCTGCCGCGTCGAGACGCCCTTGGCCGGCCGTCCCGTCGGACTGACCGGGTGCCGCCCGCCCTTGCTCCGCCCTTCACCGCCACCGTGCGGATGGTCAATCGGATTCATCACCGAGCCCCGCACGTGCGGACGGCGTCCCAACCATCGCTTCCGCCCCGCCTTGCCCAGCCGAATCGCCATGTGGTCCGAGTTCCCCACTTTCCCCACCGTGGCCCGGCACCGAGACGGAATTCGCCGAATCTCGCCGCTGGGCAGCGTGATCTGAGCCCAATCCGCCTCCCGAGCAACCAGGGTCCCGCGGCTTCCCGCGCTGCGACAAAGACACCCGCCCTGCCCGGGCAGCAACTCCACGTTGTGGATGTTCGTGCCCAGCGGAATCCGGCTCAGCGGCAGGCAGTTGCCAACGGTCGGTGGCGCCTCCGCCCCGCTCTCGAGCATCGCCCCCACCTCCAGGCCCTCGGGAGCCAAGATGTACCGCTTCTCGCCGTCGACGTAGTTCAGCAGCGCGATCCGCGCGCTTCGATTCGGATCGTATTGCACCGACGCCACCCGGGCCGGCACGTGATCCTTGTCACGGCGAAAATCAATCACTCGAAAGCGGCGTTTATGGCCACCGCCCCGATGGCGGGCCGTAATTCGACCCTGCCCGTTTCGCCCGCCAGTTTTGCGATTGGGCCGCAGCAACGACTTTTCAGGCTTGGCCCCTTCGGTCAGCTCCGCGAAGTCGCTGACCGTCGCCCCACGCCGGCCCGGTGATGTCGGTTTGTATTGTCGAATGCCCATGACAACTCAGTCCCAAACTCCGCGATTTCAAAACATGCCCTCAACAAACCACTTCGGGGTCACTCAAGAATAACGTGCGCCATGCCCCGTACCAGCCGAATCGCCCCAAAACACTGGCTCCGCTCGCGATCGGCGTTTTCTGGAGAAAGAACGCGTCTGGCCGCTCGCTCAGGAAAACGCCACCCTCCGAAAAATGCCGAAGTTATTCCTGAGCCGTTCCTTGGCCGCCGGCCCCGCCGGCTCACGCGACATCCACTTTGCCGCCGACCGGACGTTCCCCCAACCGCGCGCCGATTAAAAGAAATCAATCCGATCCTCGCTATCGAGCGTAATGATCGCTTTCTTCCAATTCTTCGTGCGGCCATACGTAAACCGATACCGCCGCGGCTTCCCCTTTCGATTTTGCGTCCGTACCTTCACCACCCGCACGCCGAACAACGTTTCCACCGCCTGCCGCACATCCGCTTTCTCGGCCAGCGAATTCACTTCAAACGCGTACTGGTTATTCCGCGTGGCCCGATGCATCCCCTTCTCCGTAACCAGGGGGCGCAGCAGTACCTGATGGGGCGCCAGCGGTTTCTTCACTTTCCCGGTCTCCCGGGCGGTTGCTGCCTGGTCCATCTCGTCAGTCCCTCTTCAAACTCCAAACACGCATCCCCAAACCACTCAATCCCCCCTCACCCACTACGCGACCGCCCGCTCCTTGATCACGTCCAACGCGTCCTTCGTCACCAAAACATGACGAGGGCTCAACACACTGAACGCATTCAAATCGGAGACGGGCAGCACGGACACCCGCGGAATATTGCGAGCACTCTTGTACACGTTCCGGTCCACCCCGGCGGTGGTCACCAACGTGCTGTGACCGCCCAGGCCAAGCGACTTGAGGATCGCATCCATTTCTCGCGTCGCCGGCGACTCGAACGACAGCTCGTCGATCACCACCACCCGTTGGTCAGCGATCTTCGAGGCGATGGCCATGCGAGTCGCCGCCCGCACGGCCTTCCGCGGCAACCGGTACCCGTAGTCGCGAGGCCGCTTGGCGAACGCGTGCCCCCCGCCCCGGCGAATATTGGAGCGTCGCGAGCCCGCTCGAGAACGCCCGGTCCCCTTTTGGCGATACATCTTTCCCTTCGCGCCAGCCACCTCGCTGCGCGACTTCGTGTGAGCCGAGCCCTGACGCTGGTTCGCCTGATGCATCACCACCACGTCATGGAGCAACTGCTTATTAATGCGAGGAGCCAGCGTGGCCGGGTCGATCTCATAAGACCCAACTTCCGCGCCAGTGCGATCGTAAACCGGTAACGTTGTCATGTCCCACCAAAAAAAACAGCTCGCACCGCGATTTCGCGACCGAGCTTGGCCCTACCCTACCTTGTTCGTTTCCCGAATAATCACCCAGCCACCGTTCGCGCCAGGAACCGCGCCCTTGACCAGCAGCAGATTACTCGCCTCGTCCACGCGATACACTTTCAGGTTGCGGGTCGTCACCCGGTCGCCGCCGTAGCGTCCCGCCATCCGCCGCCCCTTGAAGAGCCGGCTCGGCGTGGCACTCATGCCCGTGCCGCCCGGATGGCGATGCACCTTCTTGACCCCGTGGGACGCCCGTTGACCGGAGAAGTTATGCCGCTTCATCACCCCCGCATAACCCCGCCCTTTGCTGATGCCCGTGATGTCGACCGCCGGGACATCGGAGAGAACCCCCACGGTCAGCTGCTGCCCAACCTCATGCCCGTCGGTACCACCCCGGAGCTCCCGAACCAGCTGCTTCGGCTCACACTCCGGCTTCGCCGGAACCTCCGCCCCCGCGGCGGCCCGCCGCCTGGCTCGCTTGCTATTGAGCTTGGAAGTCACGTGACCACGCTCGCTGCGGCGAGACTGACTTTGCCGAGATCGAGGCCGATTCCCCTGGGGCCGCTTCTTATCCTGGTAGCCCAATTGTACCGCCTCGTAGCCGTCGCGCTGCCGCGTGCGCAACTGAAGCACATGGCAAGGACCCGCCTCGATCACCGTCACGGGAACCGCTTCCCCCGACTCGTTATATACCTGTGTCATGCCGACCTTTCGGCCGAGCAGTCCCTTCACCATGGGTCCGCACCTTCTGTGATCTATACTCCACCCGCGGGAAGCCGGGAACCGCGCCGCGAGCCACCTCGCACGCCCTCGTCCCGCTTTACCCGCAAGGTTTCCATCCCATAGAACCGTCTACCAATCAGAGTCACCGAGAGCCCGCCGGACGATCGACGCCGACATTAAAGAACCCTGCCCGACCGTGTTGAAAAACAAGTTTATCGCGAGGATGCCTTGATTTTGATGTCCACCCCCGCCGGCAAACTGAGTTTATTGAGCGACTCAATCGTTTTAGCCGTCGCCTGCCTGATATCAATCAGACGCTTATGCGTTCGAATCTCGAACTGCTGCCGCGCCTTTTTGTCCACGTGCGGGCCGGATAGCACCGTGTACCGCTCCACGCGCGTCGGCAGGGGAATTGGACCGTGCACCTCGGAGTGAGTCCGCTTGGCCGTGTCGACAATATTTTGGGCACTTTGGTCCAAAATACCGTGATCATACGCTTCCATCCGGATTCGAATGACTTCGTGCTGTGCTACCACGCCGTATCCCCCCCAAAGGGCCTTTGCACCGCCGTCGCCAGGAATCTCCCGCTTGGAAAGGCACCCCGCATAACCCGGCTTCCGTCAGCCGGACTCACGGCGAAGAATTCCTTTAGCGATCGGCATGAGTCCGAACTCCGCCGCGACCAGCCGCGCGGTGTCGCGTTCCATCGGCCAAACATTCTCTTGCCAAACACCTTCCCGCCACCGCTGCGTGACAGGGAAACCACTGAGTTTAGAGACCGGGACGCGGGGCGTCAACACCCACTGGCCTCGTCTCATGGGGTTTTTTTGCGAGGATGAAGCCCACGCCCGCATTCGATTCCCAGCCCCCCCGGTTAACCCAGCCATCGGCTACACCCCATACTCCTGGGCCACCTCGGGAGGCGCCACTCCGTACTCAAAGGGCTCCATGGAACAATTCGCGCGGCCTTGACTGAGACTGCGGATGGCATTCGCATAGCCAAACAGCTCGCGCAACGGCGCGTGCGCTTCAATCACCACGTCGGACCCTCGATTGTGCGTGGAGCGAATCAACGCTCGCCGCTGCTGCAGATCGCCCACGATATCCCCCAGATACTCTTCCGGAGCGGTAATATCGAGCCGCATCACCGGCTCCAACAAGACCGGACCACTGGCCTGAAGCCCCTTCTCGAACGCGTCCACGGCCGCAATCCGAAACGCGGTCTCGTCCGAAGTCTCCAGGTGCTGCTCTCCCCCGATGAGGGTAACCTTGAGCCCCGTCAAGGGAAAGCTGCCAATCGGCCCGCCCCCGCGAGCGCACATTGCCAGCTCCTCCAGCGCGGCCGCGGCGAACTCCGGCGCCACCTCATCCGGCGAGCAGCGACTGAGCACCTGGGCCTGCTTGCCCTCCGGGGCCGGCCCGACCTCGAGCGACAAACGGGCAAAGAGCTGCTTTCCCCCCACCTGACGATTGCACTGCCCGGTGACCCGAGCTTCATGCTCCACCGTCTCCCGGTAACTCACACGCGGCGCATGCACTTTTACGTCGAGATTGAATTCTCGCAACAACCGGTGCTTGATCACCTCCAAGTGCAATTCACCCATGCCGCTGATCAAGGTCTGGCCGGTATCTTCATGCTCCACCGCATCGAACGTCGGATCCTGTCGCTTGAGCATCTCCAGCGTGTCTGAAAGCTTTTTCCGCTCCGCCGCACTCTCTGGCTCAATGGCCATCGATAATACGGTTTCAGCGAACTGGATCGAAGGAAGCTGTATCGGGTGACGGGGATCACACCAGGTGTCCCCGGTAATGGAATGCCGCGGCCCGATCACCCCAGCGATATCGCCCGGCTCGATTTGCGGGACCTGGCCGTCCCGCTCTTTCTTGGTGGCGTGAATCTGCCACAGCTGCGCGACGTTTTCCTTCTTTTCGCGTTGCGGGTTCCAAACTCGCGAGTTGGCTTTGAGCTTTCCAGAATAGACGCGAACCCAATACAGATCGGCCGTCTTCGCCGGCAGGATTTTGAACACCAAGCCGCAAAACGGCTCGTCACTGGCCGGCCGGCGACGCTCAATCCGCTCCGGCTCCTTGGGATTAAAGCCTTCCACGGGGGGGCAATCCAGCGGACACGGCAGATAGTAGCCGACGGCGTCCAGCACCGGCTGAACCCCCACGCCACGCAGGGCCGAGCCACAGAGCACCGGCTGCACCTCGCCGTGGAGCGTCGCGTCCCGAATGACCTTGCGGATGAGTTCGGCCGGAATCGGCTGCTCGGCCATGGCCAGTTCGATCATCTCGTTGCTGTACGAATACAGCTTCTCGAGCATCTCCTCGCGCCAAGCCAGGGCATCCGCCATCAGCGGCTCGGGAATATCCCGAGCAATCACCCGCTCCCCCTCCTCCCCCGCATTGAACTCCAGCAACCGCATCTCAATGAGATCGATCGTGCCGCGAAATGGGTCGCTCACATGGGCCGGCCCCTGGCCGACCGGCAGCGCGATCACCAGCGGCTGCGCCCCGAGCCGCGATTCCAGTTCCCGAACGGTCGCCTCGAAATCAGCGCCTTCGCGATCCATTTTGTTAACGAACGCAATTCGAGGCACGTGATAGTGATCCGCCTGACGCCAAACCGTTTCGCTCTGGGCCTCGACGCCTTCGCGAGCACTGAACACGACCACGGCGCCGTCAAGCACTCGCAAACACCGTTCCACCTCGGCCGTGAAATCCACGTGTCCCGGCGTATCAAGCAGGTTGATGTGGCGCTTGCCCCACTGGAATGTCACGCACGCCGAGTAAATGGTAATTCCCCGGTCCTGCTCTTCCTGATCACAGTCCGTCTCGGCCGTGCCTTGATCGACGCGCCCGACGCGATGCTTGGCCCCACTGAGATACAGCATGTGCTCGGTGACCGTGGTTTTCCCCGCGTCAATATGAGCGACAATACCGATATTTCGGATATTTTCGATCTTGCGTACCATCGTGCCATTCCCACAGTCATCGTGCCATTGCCGCCGTGGTGGCCGGACGCTGAAACAACGCGGCCCGGAATATCTTTTAGGCGGACGGATTGGTCCGGGTGGAAAACTGCCCGGCGCAAGCCGTCCTCCCGTTGGTCGGACTCGCGGCGGACAACATCATCCGCCACCGGTTTAAACGGGGCGCATGAGAAACGCCGCGCTGATATCCCGGACCGGCGCGGCGATTACATCATCAGTGGGCCACTACCACGCGAAGTGTGCAAACGCTTTGTTGGCTTCGGCCATGCGGTGGATATTTTCACGACGGCTCACCGCCGCGCCTTCTTTGTTATAGGCCGCCAGCAACTCATCGGCGAGCTTCAAGTGCGTGGGCCGGCCTTTCTTGTCGCGCACCGCCATCAGAATCCAGCGAAACGCCAAGGCCTGCTGCCGTTGCCGATTCACCTGCATCGGCACCTGGTAAGCAGCCCCACCCACCCGCTTGGACCGAACCTCGATTTGCGGCTTGACGTTTTCCACCGCCTGGGTAAACACCTCAATCGGTTCCTGGTCCGGAACGCGCTTTCGCAATACGTCCAGCGCGTCATACAGGATGGCCTGGGCCGTCGACCGTTTTCCATCCCACATCAAACTGTTTACAAATTTACTGGCCAGCAGCGAGTTGTACTTGGGATCCGGTTTCAACTGCGTGCGGCTTGACGTGATGCGACCCATAAGCTTTGCTACCCAAAAGTGTTTCGTTATCCCACCGTCCCGAGGACATCGGAGACGGGTTTGCTCGAGCCATGTTTTACGATTTTTTCGCCCCGTACCGGCTGCGCGACTGTTTGCGGGTTTGGACGCCGAGTGCATCCCGCGAGCCCCGCACCACCTGATAGCGCACGCCGGGCAAGTCGCGGACGCGTCCCCCCCGAACCAGAACAATCGAGTGCTCCTGCAGGTTGTGCCCCTCCCCGGGAATGTACACCGTCACTTCCTTGCCATTGGACAGCCGGACCCGCGTGATTTTCCGGAGTGCCGAATTGGGTTTCTTCGGCGTCATGGTGCGGACCTGCAGGCACACCCCCTGCTTCTGGGGGCACTTTTCCAGCACGGGGGCTTTAACGAACTTACGGCTCTTCTTGCGCCCTTTTCGGACCAATTGATTGATTGTGGGCATTCGGCTCTCACGCTCCAACAGTGCAAGCAGGTCGCCCGCAAGCGACCCATGAATAAAGACGCTGACAATGACAAACGCTTCAGGCTATCATGTTGCTCCCGGTTGTCAAGTGCTCTCCGTGGAGCCCCGCGCCCTCGCATCCTCCTGGCGCCGCGCCCAAGCACAAATCCCTCGCGGCTTCCCAACCGGTTATTTATCCGACTCGTCCCCGGCGGTCTGTTCGTCCGCCGATCCATACAGGTCTTCGATCGAACCGCCACCGGTGGACTGTCCAAGTTCCTCCGCGTCCCGAGGCACGGGGGTGGCTGGCGGCGCGGCGGAACCGGCCCCGGGAGACTCGCCTCCCAGCCCCGCTTGCTCTTCCGAGGACTCCTCCTCGCCGGCCGACTGCAAGAGGGGAAAGCTGGTGACGAGGGTTTGGTCCTGTTCGGTGGCCATTTTCTCGAGCACTTCCGGGCGGTACCGCACTTCCGATTCCTGGAAGGTCCGGAACCCGGTCCCGGCGGGAATCAGATGTCCCAGGATCACGTTTTCCTTCAGTCCGACGAGGCCGTCGACCTTGCCGGCCAGGGCGGCTTCGGTCAGCACTTTGGTCGTTTCCTGGAAGCTGGCGGCGGAAATAAAGCTGGAGCTTTGGACGGCCGCCTTGGTGATACCCAACAATTGAGTACTGGCGACGGCCGGTTTCGGCTTGACGCCCTGAGTCGGCGTCCCTCCCAATCGCTCGATCTGAAGATTCACTTGTTCGACGGCCTCGAGGGGCACGATGGCTCCTTCCTCGAAATCGCTATCCCCTTTATCCGCCACTTTGAGGCATTTGGCGAGGTCCTGATTGACCTGGCGGTATTCGAAGCGGTCCATCACCAGACCGGGCAACAGATTGGTGTCTCCCGGATCTTCCACGCGGACTTTACGGAGCATGCGGGCAATAATGATCTCCACATGCTTGTCGTTAATCTCCACCCGCTGGCTGCGGTAAACCTGTTGGATTTCATGCAGGAGATACTGCTGCACCGCTTCCTCCCCGGAAATGCGGAGAATATCGTGTGGCACCAGGGGCCCATCCACGAGGGCGTGTCCCGCTCTCACGTGATCGCCGGAATGGACCAGGAAGCGTTTCCCGTGCGACACGAGGTGCTCGCGTTCGATTCCCATCTCACTGCGGACCACAATGGTTCGTTTGCCGCGTTGCCTCTTTCCGGTGATTTCGATATCGCCATCCACTTCGGCAATCACGGCGGGATCTTTGGGTTTACGCGCCTCGAAAATCTCGGTGACCCGGGGCAAGCCGCCGGTGATATCGGAGACGTTCGAGGTTTCCCGCGGCGTCTTCGCCAGGATGGCCCCAGCGTGCACTTCCTCCCCTTCCGCGACTTCGATGTAGGCCCGTTCAGGCAGGTAGTACACGTCGAGCGGTTTTCCATCGGCATCTTCAAGCACCACTTGGGGGTGCAGATCGCCTTTCAAATCCATGACCATCCGGCGGACATGGCCACTTTGATCCCGCTCGATACGGAGCGTTTCGCCCTCGATGATGTCCTCATAGCGAATCTTTCCAGAGACCTCCGCCAGGATCGGAATGCTATGGGGATCCCACTGGCAGAGCACGGAGCCGGCTTTCACCTCTTCGTTTTCCTTCACCATCAGGACGGCCCCCATGGGCACTTCGCATTTTTCCAGTTCGCGTCCTTTGGCATCGAGAATCGAGATTTCGCCGTTTCGCGTCAGGACGATATCGTTGCCTTCGGCGTTGCGAACCAGCCGCATCCGGGTAAAGCGAACGGTTCCCCCTTTTCTGGCCCGACTCTCGCTCTCCTCCACGCTCATGTTCACCGTTCCACCGATGTGGAACGTCCGCATCGTCAATTGAGTGCCAGGCTCACCGATGCTCTGCGCGGCCACGATGCCCACGGCCATCCCTTCCTCGACCAAGTTTCCGGTCGACAAGTCCATCCCGTAACAAAGCCGGCAGACCCCCAAGGGGGCGTCGCAGGTCATGGGGCTTCGCACCTGGATTCTACCCAGCCCCAGCGATTCGATTTTCCGGGAGACATCCGGCGTAATCATCTCATCTTCACGGACGATCACTTCGTCGGTGATGGGATTCACGATATTCTGCCGGCTCACGCGTCCCTTCACCGCGTCGGCCAATCTGACTTCGACTTTCTCACCGCGATAAATCACGCCTTTCGTAATGCCCTGGGTGGTCTGGCAATCGTGCATGGTCACGACCACGTTCTGGGCGACATCGGCCAGTTTTCGAGTAAGGTACCCGGAGTCAGCGGTTTTGAGTGCCGTATCGGCCAATCCCTTGCGTGCCCCGTGGGTGGAACTGAAGTACTCGAGCACCGACAAGCCCTCGCGGAAATTCGCTTTAATCGGCGTCTCGATAATCTCGCCCGTTGGCTTGGCCATCAGGCCCCGCATGCCGGCGAGCTGACGAATCTGCTCAACCCCGCCCCGGGCTCCGGAGTGGGCCATGAGGAACACGGGATTGACGTAGCGTTTGCCACGCTCATCGGCCTTCATGGCCGTCATCATCTCGGTGGTAATGCGTTCGCGAGCATGCGTCCAGGTATCGAGCACTTGGTTGTACCGTTCAGCTTCGGTAATCACGCCGTTGTGATACAACTTGCGAAACCGCAGCACCTTCTTTTCGCTGTCCGCGATGATCTTGCTCTTGCTGGCCGGCGTCAGCAAATCGTCGGTGGCGAAGGACAGCCCGCTGCGAGTGCTCTCCTGGAACCCCAGCAAGTTCATGTCGTCGAGCAAGTCGATGGTGGCCCGGCGCCCCAGGGTCCGGTAGCAGTCCGAGATCACCGTGGAGAGGTCACCGCCCCGCATTTCCATGTTGTAGAAGTCCATTCCCTGGGGCAACATGGAGTTGAACAGCACCCGGCCGTAGCTGGTTTTGATCCGACAACCCGGCTCGGTCGTCGTTTCCTCGTCGGTGCGGGCTCTCTGCGTGGGCGGCAGGCGCACTTCGATTTCGGCGTGCATGCTGATGGCGTCCAGGGAGTAGGCCAAGTCGACCTCGTCGAGCGAGGCGAATTTCATGCCCTCCCCCTTGTGTCCCGGCAGGATGAGGGTGATGAAGTAACAGCCCATGACCGTATCCTGGGACGGGCTCATGATGGGGCGTCCGTTGGAGGGCGCGAAGATGTTGTTGGTCGACATCATGAGCGTATGCGCCTCCACCTGAGCCTCGATGGACAGCGGCAGGTGGACCGCCATTTGGTCCCCGTCGAAGTCGGCGTTGAATCCCTTGCACACCAGCGGATGCAAATGGATGGCGTTGCCTTCCACCAGGATCGGCTCGAACGCTTGGATTCCCATCCGGTGGAGCGTCGGGGCCCGGTTGAGCAATACGGGATGGTTCTGGATCACCGCCTCCAGGATATCCCATACCTCTTCATCTTTCCGCTCCAGCATCTTCTTGGCGCTCTTGATGGTATCGGCATGGCCCATCTCCTTCAACTTGCGGATAATGAAGGGCTGGTACAGCTCCAAGGCAATCTTTTTGGGCAACCCGCACTGATGAAGTTTCAGCGTCGGCCCGACCACAATGACGCTTCGGGCCGAATAATCGACGCGTTTGCCCAACAAGTTTTCGCGGAACCGCCCCTGCTTTCCCTTGATCATGTCGGTGAGCGATTTGAGAGGCCGGTTGCTGCTGCCCAGAACGGGCCGCTTGCACCGGTTGTTGTCAAACAGGGCATCGACCGACTGCTGCAACATCCGCTTCTCATTGCGCACGATGACCTCTGGCGCGTTGAGGTCAACGAGCTTCCGCAACCGGTTGTTCCGGTTAATGATCCGGCGGTACAGATCGTTCAAATCGCTGGTGGCGAAATTGCCGGAATCGAGCAACACGAGGGGGCGGAGATCGGGCGGAATGATCGGAATGGCGTCGAGCACCATCCATTCGGGCTGATTGTCGCTGTCCCGAATCGCCTCCACGATCTTCAGGCGGTTGGTGAGATCTTTTCTTTTTTGCTTCGACCGCGTTTCCCCGAGTTCGGTTCGCAATTCCGTTGAAAGGGTCACGAGATCGAGCGATCTGAGCAGTTCACGGATCGCCTCCGCCCCCATGTCGACCTGGAAGCTGCCGTCCCCGTACTGTTCCCGCGCCGCGCGGTACTCCTCCTCGGTCAGCAACTGCAGTTTTTCGAGGTCGGTTTCCCCGGGATCGATCACCACATAGTCCTGGAAATAAATGACCTTTTCCAGACTGGTGGTCTTCATGTTCAGCAGGTTTCCCAACCGGCTGGGCATCGCCTTGAAAAACCAGATATGGACCACGGGGGCAGCCAGGTCGATGTGCCCCATGCGTTTGCGTCGCACCCGCGAGTGCGTGACTTTAACGCCACAGCGGTCGCAAATCATGCCCTTGTATTTCATGCCCCGGTACTTGCCACAGGCACACTCCCAGTCTTTCTCGGGACCAAAGATTCGCTCGCAAAACAGCCCGTCCTTCTCGGGCCGGTAGGTCCGGTAGTTAATCGTCTCGGGCTTCTTCACCTCACCGAACGACCAGCTTCGAATATCGTGCGGTCGAGCGAGGCTAATTTTGACCGCAGCGTAATCATTAATTCGATCGTATGAGCTTTCGCCAATGGTCATATGCCCTGCTCCTTATGGAATCTTCCGATCGGTCGTCGCCGCCCGTTGAACATCCCGCGCGGCCCCGTCAGGTTTGAGTCATTGATCCGGGCACGAATCCACCCCGTGCCGCCCGTCCGCCGTCTCGGCCCTCATGGCCGGACCCTGCCCGAGACCCTCATCAAACGCGACGTTTCTCCAGCTGCATGTTCAATGCGAGCCCACGAATCTCGTTGGTCAACACGTCGAAGCTTGCCGGCGTGCCCGCCTCCAACGTGTTCTCTCCTTTCACCATCGACTCGTATATCTTGGTCCGCCCTTCGACATCGTCACTTTTGACGGTGAGCAGCTCCTGCAAGATATAGGCCGCTCCGTAAGCCTCCAGGGCCCAAACCTCCATTTCGCCAAACCGCTGCCCACCAAACCGGGCCTTGCCGCCCAACGGTTGCTGGGTGATCAGCGAGTACGGTCCGGTGCTGCGCGCATGGACCTTGTCGTCGACCAGATGGTGCAGTTTCAGCATGTAGATATAGCCCACCGTCGTCTCCTGCTGCAGCTCCTCGCCCGTGCGGCCGTCGAACAGCTGAGCCTTCCCGTGGCGCGGCAACCCCGCCTCCTCGAGACAGCCGTTGATATCCTCTTCACTCGCCCCGTCGAACACGGGGGTCACCGCCTGAAAACCGGCCTTCGCCCCGGCCCAACCCAGGTGGGTTTCCAGGATTTGGCCGACGTTCATGCGGCTGGGAACCCCGAGTGGATTCAGCAGGATTTGCAGCGGGGTTCCGTCTTCCAGGTAGGGCATGTCTTCCACTGGCAGGATTTTGGCGATCACGCCCTTGTTTCCGTGGCGCCCCGCCATCTTGTCTCCCACCGCGATCACACGTTTGGTCGCGATATACACCTTGACCATTTGCAGCACGCCGCTCCGCAACTCATCGCCCCGTTTCATGCTGTTGAGCTTGCGGTCCCTGCGATCAATGGCTGCCTCCACGTCCGGCCAGCGGGCTTTGTGGATTTTCCGGACTTCCGCGATCTTTTCCTGGCTTCGCATCTTTCCGGTAATGCTCTCCAACCGGAATTGTTGGGCCCGTTCCGCCACGTACTTTCGATCCTGCTCACCCGCCAACGGAGTCCCGTCGTCATCGCTCAAGTGCCGCCCCAACACCGATTCCATCTCTTTCACCATCTCCGCGAAGGCCGCGGCAATGGCGGTGTTACCTTCCGACTCGGCGTCCTTGAGCTCCTTTTCGAACCGCTTCCGCTCCTCTTCCGAAAGGCTCATTCGCCGCGAGAACTTTTGGGTATCGATCACGATCCCTTCGATCCCGGAGGGAACTTCCAACGAATCGTTTTTCACGTCCTCGCCCGCCCGCCCGAAAATCGCGTGCAGCAGTTTTTCCTCGGGCGTCAGTTCCGTCTTCGATTTGGGCGAAACCTTGCCCACCAGGACGTCGCCGGGCTGGACATAGGTTCCGACGCGGACAATTCCGCTCTCATCCAGGTTGCGTAACGTTTTCTCTCCCACGTTGGGGATGTCCCGCGTGAACTCCTCGCGCCCCAACTTGGTCTCGCGAATCTCCACGTCGAATTCCTCAATGTGGACCGACGTGTACGTATCTTCCTTGACCAGTTCCTCGCTGATAATGATGGCGTCCTCGAAATTATAGCCGTCAAACGACATAAAGCCGGTGAGAACATTTCGACCGAGCGACAATTCCCCTTGGGAGGTGGCCGCTCCATCCGCGATGACCTGGCCTTTTTCCACTTTCTGCCCCAGTTGCACAATCGGTTTCTGATTGAGGCAGGTCCGTTCGTTCAAGCCGACAAACTTTCTCAACTCATACACGTCATTGCCGATTTCGATCCGGGTGGCGTCACAGTAGCTCACCTTCCCCGCCCGCCGGGCTCGCACCACCATGCTGGAGTTCACGGCCACTTCTTTTTCCATGCCGGTGGCGACAATTGGCGGTTCGGCCACCAGCAGGGGGACGGCCTGGCGCTGCATGTTGGAGCCCATCAGGGCGCGGTTGGCGTCATCGTGCTCCAGAAACGGAATCAACCCGGCTGAAACCCCGATCATCTGACTCGGCGCCACGTCGATATACTCTACTTCCTCCGGGGCCACGATCCGGAAGTCGGTCCGGAAGCGGGCGATAAGATTGGGGCCCGCCTGCAACTTCCCATCCACCACTTCGGTATCGGCCGGCGCGACGTGGGCTTCGGATTCCTCGTCCGCTCGCAACCACTTGATCTCGTCGGTCAGCTTCCCCTTCTTGACCACCCGGTAGGGACTGGACAAAAACCCATAATCATCGACGCCGGCATAGATCGCCAGACTGGAAATCAAGCCGATATTGGTGCCTTCCGGCGTCTCGATGGGACAGATGCGTCCATAGTGTGAAATATGCACGTCACGGACTTCAAACCCCGCCCGTTTCCGGTTCAAGCCACCGGGCCCCAACGCGGACAAACGCCGTTCATGCGTCAACTGGGAGAGGGGATTGGTTTGGTCAACCACCTGTGAGAGCTCGCCGCGCCCAAAAAAATACTCGATCGCGGCCGAGATGCTCTTGGGATTGATCAAGCTTCGCGGGGTCATGTCCGCCGCGTCCTTCAAACTCATTCGCTCTTGCACGGTGCGACGAAGCTTCAGGAATCCCTTCCGCAACTCATCACTGGCCAGCTCGTCGATGGTTCGCAAGCGGCGGTTGCCCAAATGATCAATATCATCGATTTCCGCCTCGTCCGATCCTTCCAGCAGCAACAACAGGTATTCAATGGCCGCGATCAAGTCGGCCGCCTTCAGCGTCATCTCCTTTTCGGAGGTTTCGGTCCCCAGTTTTCGATTAATCCGAAATCGTCCCACGCGACCGAGGCGGTATCGATTGATGTCATAGAACTTTTCCTCGAAGAGCGTTTTGGCTTTTTCCAGTTGCGGCGGATTGCCGGGCCGCAGCCGCTGGTAAATCCTCAACAGCGCTTCCTCGTAACTGGAGGTGGCATCTTCGGCCAGGGAATTAAAGAGCAAGTTTGACTTGGGAGCCGCCATCACCTCGATCTTGTCGACCTCGGAGGTGCAGATGGTTTCAGCGGCGTTCTGCGTGATCTTGTGCCCGGCTTCGACGATGATCTCGCCGGCGCGATCGCTCGAGGGGGGATAGATCACATCGTCGACGGCCACTTCCCCGACGATTTTTGAAACACTTCGCCCATCCACGATTTTCTCGGCCCGCGTTTCATAGAAGGCCCGCAGGATGTCGGCGTCCGTGCTGTACTCCGGGCTCATCGCGCGGAGAAGGGTAATGGCCGAAAACTTACCGCTTTGATCGATCCGGACACTCAGCGCGTCCTTTTTGGAGACATTGATTTCAATCCAGCTGCCCCGCTCCGGAATAATCCGACAACTGGGCAGTTTCCGTTCGCTGGTCCCATCCTGCTCCAAGACGAAATCGATCCCGGGACTCCGGTGCAACTGGCTCACCACCACCCGTTCCGCGCCATTGATAATGAACTCGCCGCCCCCCAGCATGACGGGAAGATCGCCCAAGTACACCTCTTCCTCGTACGGTTCCTCCTTGTTCAAGCGAAGGTGCACGCGAAAGGGCTGGCCGTAGGTCAACCGCAACTGCCGGCACTCGTCCGGGGTGTACCGCGGCTTACCGAGACTATATCCCAGGTACTCCAGTGAAATCTGCTTATCATAGCTCTCAATCGGAAAGATCTCTTGCAGCACACTCTCAAGCCCCTGATCTTTCCGTTTGTCGGCGGGGGTGTCGTCCTGGAGAAAACTGCCATAACTGACGGTTTGGATTTCCGTCAGGTTCGGGGGCAGCAAGGACTCTCGACCACTGCCAAAATGACGGATTTCTGTCGGCTCAAGACGCCGTTGCTCCGGAGTAGCCATAGACAGAGTAAGCTCCATGCGAAACGGATCACGAATAGAACGGCCGCCGCCGACCACGGCGCGCGGCCCAACACCGCCGCACCGGCGACGGCGACGGCGAACAGAGCAGAACGGGGGGCGCTGGCGCGCACCACCCCCGTGGAATCGAAAGCACAAAACAGCGTTTGCACTCAAAAGCGTTGAAAATCAACCGGCGTTCAACCTATTCCCCGCCCCTCCAGGGAGACGGAAAGCGCGGGGTACTGGTCCTGGGATGGATGGCATCACTTGAGTTCGACCGAGGCCCCGGCCTTTTCCAATTCGGCCTTGACCTGCTCGGCCTCCTCCTTGGAAACTTTTTCCTTGATCGCAACCGGCACGTTCTCGACCATCTTTTTGGCTTCCATCAACGTGGTTCCCGTCAGGTTCTTCGCGACCTTGACCACGTTGAGCTTCTTTTCGCCAAAGGACGTCATCACGACGTCGAATTCCGTTTGTTCTTCTTCGGCCGCCCCGCCCTCTTCACCCGGGGCGCCCGCCGCCATCACGACGCCGCCACCGGCGGCGGGTTCAATACCATGAGCTTCTTTCAAGTAGTCACTCAATTCCTTGGCTTCCTTGAGCGTCAGGCCGGCGATCTTGTCACCGAGTTCCTTGGCGGCGTCCGAAAATTCCATCGTGGCAGTGTCGTCAGACATGGTGAATTGTTCCCTTTCTCCAAATATCCGGCGTCGCGCGGGAGCAACGCCCAGTGCTATAGCTTACCGGTCAGTGAATAGTGATGCACACCGACAAATCCAAATTCCAAAGATCGGCACCCGCCCACCCCCCTCGCGGATGCTTCCCGGGAGAGACCGGGCTCCCAGCGCCCTAACCGGCCTCTTCTCCTTCTGATTTCTTCTCAATTTGACTGGCCAAGGCGCCGCCCGGCCCGATCAACTGCGAGGACAACTTGGCCCCCGGCGAGAGGATCTGTCCCGACAAGATGCTCAATTGCTCCTCGCGGTTGGGCCATTTGCTGATTTCGCTGATCCGTTCCGGCGTCAATTGCTCGCCATCCATGACGCCCGCCCGAGCGGCAAACGGCTCGTAATCCTCCGACTTGTCCAGCCGGGAGACCTCCTTGACCAATGAGATGAAATCCTCACCGCCCCAGACGACCGCCAACGTCCCGTCAACCGAGGCGAAGGCGGGAGCCAAGGGGGTTCCCTCGGTCGCGCGGCGCGCCATGCTGTTTTTGACGACCATCAAACTCATGTTTTTCTGGCGCAGCTCACGCCGCAACCCGACGGTCCGGTTGGCGTCCATCCCGATCACGTTGACCAGCAACGCATTTTCGACTCCATCCAGCCGCCGGGAAATATCGTTCGCGATTAACTGTTTGACGTATCTACTCATTTCTTAATCAGCCACATACGTGGTTGGTGTATTGGTTCATGCCACCGGCACCAGGCCCCGCCACCGCCGGGCAACCCCGATGGGACTTGTCAGTACCGGCCACACACGGCGTCCGCGCCCTTTCCAGCCGAAGACGAGCCCTCATCGCCTTTGGGGCCGGGTTCTCCGGATTGCGTCGTCCCCGACCGCGCCGACTCTCGGGCGTGCCGGTTCAGGCCGCCACCCGAATCCCCGGGCTCATGGCCCCACAAATCGCAATGCCCCGGACGTACGTCCCTTTCATCGCACTTGGCCTCATGCTCACGATGCGATCAATAAAGGCTTGAATGTTTTCCCGCAACTGGCCGTTATCAAAACTCATCCGGCCCACCACCGCGTGGACGTTGCCGCCCGAGTCATTGCGGAACTCGACCTTCCCGGCCTTGTACTCCCGCACCACCTGCTCCACGTCCTGCGTGACCGTGCCGCTTCGGGGCGAGGGCATCAGACCTCGCGGGCCGAGCACGCGTCCCAAGCGGCCCACCACGCTCATCATGTCCGGGGTGGCGATACAGGCATCAAACTCCAGCCAGCCGTCCTGGATCCTCTTGGCCAACTCCTCCTGGCCGACCTCATCGGCGCCGGCGTTTTCAGCCGCCTTGGCCAAATCCCCCTTGGCGAAGACCACCACGCGCTGCGTCTTGCCAATCCCATGCGGCAGCACGATGGATCCACGCACAATCTGGTCCGCCTGCTTGGGATCCACTCCCAAGTGCATGTGAACCTCGACGCTCTGGTCGAACTTCGTGGTGTCGAACTCCTTTAACGTTTCCACGGCGTCCGCCAATGGGAACGGCCCGCGGCCGACCTTTTCCACCATGGCGGCATAACGTTTCGATTTCTTCGGCATCAGTCCACTACCTCCAACCCCATGCTGCGGGCCGTCCCTTCAATAATGCGGCGAGCGTTATCCAGATCACTGGCGTTCAGGTCGGCCATTTTCTTCTGGCAGATCTCTTCAATCTGCCCCCGAGTAACCCTGCCCACCTTGTTGACGTTCGGCACGCCCGAGCCCTTGGCGATGCTTGCCGCCTGCTTCAACAGGGAAGCCGCCGGCGGACTCTTGGTGACGAAATCGAAACTGCGATCCTTGTATACGCTTACAATCACCGGGATCGGTGTCCCGCTGTACTCTTTCGTGCGGTCGTTGAACTGTTGGACGAACTGCCCTAGATTGATCCCGTACTTGCCCAACGACGTTCCCACCGGCGGCGCCGGGGTAGCCTGACCACCCGGCACTTGAAATTTCGCTTGTCCAACGAGCTGTTTTGCCATGATTCCCGCCACCCAATCACTCTACGGATTCTTTTCGGCTCCAATCGCCCCTCACAACGCGTCCCGCCCGCGTTCCCAGGCGATTCACACCGATTCAACTTGCCAATGTTCCAACTCCACCGGCGTGGACCGACCGAAAATGTTGATCATCACGGTCACCCGGCCGTTCGCGTCGTCAATCGTGTCAACGTCCCCTTCGAAGTTCTGAAAATAACCTTCCTTGACCCGCACGCGATCCCCCGGCTTGAACGGAATGGACGTCCTCACCGAAGGCTCGCCGCTTTCGGCCGTGCGAGAGGTCGTCACGATGCGATCCACCTCGTGCGGTTCCATGGGCGTCGGCTTGCCGGCGGACCCCGTGAAATCACCGATCCCCGGGGTTTCCCGCACGAGGAACCAGGTATCGTCGTTGAGCACCAGGTTGACCATGATGTACCCTGGATACAGCTTCTTTTTGACAATCCGCCGCTTTCCGCTCTTATTGAACTCCGCCACGTCTTCCGTGGGAACCACGATGTCCCCGAAGTCCTCCTCCAAACCGGCCAGCTTGATCCGCCGTTCCAAGGCCCTGCGAACCGAATCTTCCCGGTTCACCTGCACCTTGACGATGTACCACTGCTTGACCCCCTCCTCCTCTTGTTCAGCTTCTTCAGCTTCTTCAGCGCCCGACTCGTCTGCTTGAGCGCCCGCTTCGCTCTCTCGAGCGTCGTCTTCAGCGTCCGATTCGTTCTCCCGAGCATCACTCGCCGGATGGTCCGCCTCGGCCGCCGAACCAGCCTCCGCCGGGTCCCGTTGCCCGGGCGTCTCGGCGTCCGCTCCTCGGGCCGCCTCCTCGCCCCCCTCATCTTCCGGCTCACTGGACCGCGAAGACTCCCCCGAAGGCGTCGCCCGCGACGCGTTCCCTTCGCCACCCTCGGCCTGGGACGAGACTTCCCCTCCCAGGTCTCCGGCCTCCGCCGGCGCATCCGCTCGCGGCGCGTCTCCACCGCCCGACTCACCATCCACCCCGGGCGGAAAGCCCAGCGGCTCTGGCGGCTGTTCATCCTGATGGTGCGGGTCGCTCGTCACGTTTACACCTTTGTGGTTATCTTTCAGGCGGTTGGATTGTTCCGGGTGGAAAGCTGCCCGACGCAAGCCGTCCTCCCGTTGGTCGGACTCGCGGCGGAGAAAGTCATCCGGGACCGGTATAACTTGGTTCTCGCGCTGGACTCAGACCCCGTTCGGGCCACGGACTCCGACTAATACCGCACCCCGATGAGGAAAAAAATGCGTTGCCACAGCAGGTCGTACCCAAACAAAATGGACGCCAACAGGAAGATGACCAGGATCACCACCGCGGAGCTGCGAATCAACTCGCTCTTCGCCGGCCAGGAGACCTTGTTCATTTCCGCTTCCACGGCGATCAAAAAGTCGGCGAACTGGGGAATATTAACGATGCGGTAACCGGCCCAGACGCCGACAAACAGAATCGCCCCTCCGACCAGGTACTGGAGGCTGGCCTCGTCAACGGTCAGCCAGGCGCGCCAGGCCCCCAGCGCCGAGACCACCCACACGACAGCGCACGTCACTTGACGGGCGACCCGCCCCTGGTTCCGTTTGTAGATACCAGCCCGGAACAGTTCCGCAACCAACGATCCCGCGGTGAGCGTCTTTTCGTTACTCATCAAGCGTCCCACACACCCTCGGTCGACCACGCCCCATTTAACTGGTGTCGCCCCGGAAGCCCGCCGGCCACCCCGCCCGTTACCCGCAGCGGCACAACCAACCCTCGAACAAGCTTTCCCGCGACGCCCACCGGCACGGCTCGCGCCAACACAAACAAATAATGGCAGGGGCGGCGGGACTCGAACTCGCAACCGCTGGTTTTGGAGACCAGTGCTCTGCCAAATTGAGCTACACCCCTGCAAAATACCACAGTCGCCCGACGCCACCGACCCTCCTCCCCGCTCCCTGGCGAAAAAAGGCCGACAACCGGACGAAAACTAATTGATAACCTTGGTCACCACCCCGGAGCCGACCGTCCGACCGCCTTCGCGAATCGCGAAGCGGACACCGTCTCCCATCGCGATGGGCTTATGCAACTCCACGGTGATCTTCACGTTGTCCCCCGGCATGCACATTTCGGCATCCACGAGATTCGCCGTACCCGTCACGTCCGTCGTGCGGAAATAGAACTGGGGACGATACCCGCTGAAAAACGGCGTGTGACGCCCGCCTTCCTCTTTGGACAAGCAGTACACTTCCCCTTCAAATTCCGTGTGAGGCGTAATCGAACCCGGCTTGGCGAGGACCTGCCCCCGCTCAATCTCGTCCCGCTTGACCCCACGCAACAGACACCCCACGTTATCGCCCGCTTGGCCCTGGTCAAGCAGCTTGCGGAACATCTCGACCCCGGTACAGGTGGTCTTGCGGCTCTGGGGGCTCAGCCCCACGATCTCCACCTCGTCACCCACCTTGACGATGCCGCTTTCAATACGACCGGTGGCCACCGTCCCGCGCCCCTCGATTGAGAACACGTCCTCGATCGCCATCAAAAACGGTTTGTCAACCGATCGCTCAGGCTCCGGGATGTGATCATCGATCGCGTCCATCAACTCGCCAATACACTTGGTCGCTTCCGGATCCTCGGGATTCTGATAAGCCGCCAGACTGGACCCTCGCACAATCGGCAACTCTTCGCCGGGGAAATCGTACTGAGTCAACAACTCGCGAACTTCCATCTCCACCAGATCCAACAGCTCCTCGTCATCCACCAAGTCCACTTTGTTGAGAAACACCACAATGGCCGGCACGTCCACCTGCCGGGCCAACAGGACGTGCTCCTTGGTCTGGGGCATCGGACCATCCGCCGCCGAAACCACGAGAATGGCCCCGTCCATCTGGGCCGCCCCCGTAATCATGTTCTTAATGAAGTCCGCGTGTCCGGGACAATCAATGTGAGCGTAGTGACGGTTCTCCGTCTGGTACTCGACGTGAGCCACCGCAATGGTCAACGTCTTGGTCGCGTCACGAACCGTCCCACCTTTCGCTATGTCCGCGTACGACTTGAATTCGGCAAGCCCCTTGTGGGCTTGAGCCGCCAGAATGGCGCCCGTCAGGGTCGTCTTGCCATGATCGATGTGACCGATCGTCCCCACGTTGACATGCGGCTTGTCTCGTTTGAATGTATCCTTGGCCATTGCTTTCCACACCTAATTAAACGGATGTCGTTTTGCTACAGACACGTAATTTGCTACAGACACTTAACACAACACAGCGAACCAGAAAAACAATCAGCAGGTCAAGCTACCCGCCCACGAAAGAGCTGCTGATGGGACTTGAACCCATGACCTCGTCCTTACCAAGGACGCGCTCTACCGACTGAGCTACAGCAGCCTCCAAGAGCGGGTGAAGGGAATCGAACCCTCGTCTTCAGCTTGGAAG
>JBNJEM010000029.1:0-26095 GCA_051745935.1 Planctomycetota bacterium | reverse complement strand
AACCGCCTGAAATATACTGGTCGCGGATGACTTGCTCCGCCGCGAGTCCGACCAACGGGAGGACGGCTTGCGTCGGGCGGCGTCCCATCCGGAAAAATCGAACCGCCTGAAATATACTTCGTGCTTCGGGCTTTATTGGCGTGAGCGAGTGTCGCGAAATCACGCTTGGTCATTCAGCGAGTGATGGTGTTTTATGACGTATTGGCAGGACAAAGTGGTGGTGGTGACGGGAGGGGCCGCGGGCTTGGGTAAACAATTGTCCACGCACTTCGCGCGATCCGGGGCCCACGTGGTGCTCGCGGATCGGGACCAGGACGCATTGGAGCGGACCACCGCCGAGCTCGCTGAGCATGCCGGGCCTGTCGAAGGGATGCCGACGGATGTCACCGACCAAGGATCCGTGGACCGTTTGTTTACGGAAGTGGACAAACGGTTCCATCATTTGGACGTTCTGGTCAATTGCGCCGGCCGCTCTGGACGCGGCTGCGTACTCGATACCTCCCCGGAAACATTCCAAGCGTTCCTGGACTTGAATTTCCTGGGCACCGTTCGCTGTACCCGGGCCGCCGCCCCACGGCTGCTCGCGTCCAAAGGCCATCTAGTCAACATCGGGTCCCTGGCCGCGAAAGTGGCGTCCGCCTATCTCAGTGCCTATCCGGTCAGCAAGTTCGCGGTGGCGGCCTACTCGCACCAACTCCGCCTGGAGCTCGGCCCTCAAGGGCTTCACGTGTTGCTCGTTTGCCCCGGCCCGATCGCCCGCGGCGACGCCGGACGTCGCTATGAGGACCAAGCGGAGAACCTGCCTGCCTCGGCGCGAAAAGCAGGGGGTGGGGCCCGCCTCAAAGGGATCGACATGGACGTGTTGGCAAACCGAGTGCTCCGCGCCTGCCAGCGACGCCAGCCGGAACTTATCATCCCCGCCAAGGTCCGCCTGCTGGTCGCCATCCTTCAGCTCTGGCCGTCCCTCGGCGATTGGATCATCCGTAGGAACACGGAGACGTAGACGACGGATCTACCGGTCGCCGATGACTTGCTCCGCCGCGAGTCCGACCGACGGGAGGACGGCTTGCGTCGGGAAGCGTTCCACCCGGAAAAATCCAACCGCCTGAAATCTACCGGTCGCCGATGACTTGCTCCGGCCGCGAGTCCGACCGACGGGAGGACGGCTTGCGTCGGGAAGCGTTCCACCCGGAAAAATCCAACCGCCTGAAATATAACACTCGCCCCACTCGCCAATCTCGGACCGAGCAAGCGGCGGCCTGCTTGCTGCAACAGAGCCGTTTTCGCGCGCCCGCCGCCTGGTTTCCCCTCACCGCAGGCGGCAAAAGGGTTACCAAAAAACGAGTCCGGTGGAAGCGGCCCGTTGCCTCCCGGCCGAAATTGTGCCACGATAGGAGGTTTGAATGGGTCGTTCCGCGATCCAAACGCCCGGCGAAACGGGTTCGCGCGCCTGCTGGCGCCTTGCCGCCCGTCCTATTCGGTTTCGCGATGGAGGCGGTCAGTGGTTGTTCGGCGGCCCTTTCGTTTGTTAGCTCGCCGTATTTTTTCCCTAACACGTTAAGCTAATTGGCGTACGTGTTGCTCGTGTACTGATTCCATGGATAGAAAGAGTATTCCCATGTCCGCGTTTCCCGACGTCGCCAAGATTCCCTACGAAGGTCCCAATTCCCAAAACCCGCTTGCCTTCCGTTGGTACAACGAAGAGGAAATGGTGGAAGGCAAATCCATGAAGGACCATCTGCGGTTCAGCGTCGCGTATTGGCACACGTTTCGGGGAGGGGGCGCCGACCCCTTTGGCGCGGCAACCATGCAGCGGCCCTGGGATGACGGGAGCGAGACGGTGGAGAACGCCGTCAACCGCGCGCGGGTCGCGTTCGAGTTCCTGGAAAAACTGGGGGTTCCCTACTACGCGTTTCACGATCGAGACGTGGCCCCCGAGGGGCGCTCGCTGGCGGAAACCAACAAGAATCTCGATGCGGTTGTCGAGGTTCTCAAGCAGGAACAGGAACGTACGGGCATTCGACTGTTATGGGGTACCGCCAACCTTTTCAGCCATCCGCGGTACGTCCACGGGGCGTCGACCAGTTGCAACGCCGACGCGTTCGCCTTCGCGGCGGCTCAAGTCAAAAAATGTTTGGAAGTCACGAAGGAACTTGGGGGCGTCAACTACGTTTTCTGGGGCGGTCGGGAAGGATATCAGAATCTCTACAACACCGACTTGAAACGGGAACTCGACCATATGGCCGCGTTCATGCACATGGCGGTCGACTACGCGAAGGAAATCGGGTTTACGGGCCAGTTTCTGATCGAACCGAAGCCCAAGGAACCCACCAAGCACCAATACGATTCGGACGCGGCCGCCTGCTTGAACTTCTTGCGGGCCTACGATCTCATGGATGCGTTCAAGCTCAACATTGAAACCAACCATGCCACGCTCGCGGGCCACACGATGATGCATGAGTTGGAGTATGCGGGGATGCAGGGCGCGTTGGGGTCGATCGACGCCAACAGAGGGGATCTGCTATTGGGTTGGGACACGGACCAGTTTCCGACGGACCACTATTTGACGACGCGATGCATGTTGACCATCTTGAAATACGGTGGACTGGCCCCGGGCGGTGTGAATTTCGACGCGAAGCTGCGACGGGAAAGCTTTGACCCCCTCGACCTCTTTCACGCTCACATTGGTGGCATGGACGCATTTGCCAAGGGCTTGAAAATTGCTGCCGCCATTCGCGCGGACGACGAACTTGCCGCCATGGTCCGGCAACGCTACGCCAGCTGGGATCGTGGCGTCGGGGCGGACATCGAGGCGGGCAAGGCCGACTTCAAATCGCTCGAGGCACGCATGCTCGATCAGGGCGAGATTTCCCCCAATCAGAGCGGGCGGCAGGAAATGTTGGAGCATCTGATCAATCGCTATCTGTGAATTCAGGGCGGTAGCGGAGCGGGACAATGAAAACCGGGAATCGGGAACACGGGAGCGGCCAGCGGACGTTCCAGCTTTATTCTAGCGTAAGTTGTTTAGTTCCAACCGGTTAGCGTGTTTCACGGGCGGAGACATAGCCACTGAGTATTTTGGACAAATGCAATATTTTTGTCTTGCATGTTTTTGTCTTGAAATGTTAGACAAAAAGATGGGAGCCCAAAAAATGTCCGCCGTGATGGAGTCACAATCACATGAGAACGGATAGATCGGACCATCGCCGCTTTCCTATCTCGGCTAGATCACCAGTATCTCGGCTAGACCACCAGGTCCAATTTGTAAAGGCTCAGTAAGGTTCGCTCGCGAAGGGCGCGCGAAAACGGCCAGCTTGCAGACCCCACTGAAGGTGGGGCGTATCTTGGCCTGGCGATGAAATCCCAGAAACGGCTTGTTGGCGGGCCCGGATTTGCTGTATACTCTCACGTCCCCGTCCGAGGGGACGTGAGTTGTATTCGTGCGTGTCGGTCGGTCGACGTGGCGATCACACGGCGTTGCTCATCCGCGAGGGAGTTGGAAGAAAGTAACACGTTCGCCGATTGGCGGCCAGTGATGGGCGAGCTCCGGTCCGTAGTCGGGGGCGGGTTGACCCTGCGTGGCGAGCGGCTCGCTCAACGGGGTGGATTCTCTATTGGGACGGATCGCACCCCACTTGATACAAGCGATTGGCAGGGAGGCAGATCGTGACTCTCAATGTAGTTGGAAGCATCCTGTTATTGTTGACCCTCGCGGTGCGGCTGCATGCACAGGCATCGCCATCGACCAGTGCGCGGAACCCGTCGGACGCACCAGAGGCGTCTTCGGATGCCGACAGCGTTTCTGACGCGGAGGAGAGCAGCACGTGGCGAGCTTCCGACGCATCGCGGACCGAGGCGGAAGACGCTGTCTCCTCTGGCACCAGCTCATCGGATTCCCCTTCCTTGGATGCTCACCAAGTCCGTCCGGCCGAGTCGGCCGAGCCGGCCGAGCCGATGGATTCGAGTGAGAATCAGACGTTGCCCAACGAACACGGGCAAGTTTGGAAGCGATACGACATCAGCGTCTACACGGACCAGGTTCAGGGGGTGGATACCCCGGAGCAGGCGATCATCGATTGGATTTTGCGGGAAACGGGAACGGACGTCTGGTTTACGTCGCCGCTGGGGCTCTTGAGCGCGGACCACGATACGTTAAGTGTCTATCACACGCCGGAAATGCAGCGTGTCGTCGCGGACATGGTCGGACGGTTCGTCAATGGCACGCAGGATCCTCACGTATTGAACTTGAAGCTGGTCTCGGTGAACAGTCCCAATTGGCGCGCGAACTACTTACGACGTTTACGGCCAATTGACGTGCAATCGCCGGGCATTGAAGCTTGGTTGCTGTCCAAGGAAGACGCCGCGTTACTGCTCGCCGAGTTGCGCCGGCGAAGTGACTTTCGCGAGTACACGGCAACCAACGTGGTCTTTCACAATGGGCAAACCGAGAAGATTGCCCAGCGACGCCCTCGCAACTACGTGCGGTCATACCGGTCACGGAAGCAGCAAAACATTTGGACGGGCTACGACATTGACTGGAGCCAGTTTCAGGAAGGTTTTACGCTGCGGATCAGCCCCTTGCTTTCGCAGGACGAGCGAACGCTCGACACGGTCATAAAGTGTGAAATTGATCAGTTGGAGAAATTGTTATCGGTGGATGTGAATCTCCCGGGCTTCACGGGCCAGATGCAGCGGGCTGAAATCCAGGTTCCCCAGGTGGTCAGTTGGCGATTGCACGAGCGATTCCGCTGGCCCACCAGCCAGGTGTTGTTGCTCAGCTGCGGCGTGGTCGCCTCGCCAGGGCCTGAACGCGCCGCGACCTTTGGTTTCCCCAACCCTTTCGCGGGAGGGGGAAGGCGTGCCAATGCGCTCATGCTGGTCGAGAGCGGGGGGAAAGCCAGTCAGGCGTTGCTTCCCGGTCAAGTCACGACGGAGACGAGTGGGGGCGGCAATGCCAGGGCGCGGTACTGACAACCCGCCCTGGAGTTGAAGGCGGGGCTGGCGCGGTATAATGACCGGTTGGGTCGTTTTTCTGAATCCCATTGAACGAGTTTATGGCATGACCCCAAGTTCTCCACGCCGTGTTGCAATTACGGGCCTAGGCCTGGTCAGCGCGGTGGGCAACACGACCGAAGCGTTCCGGCAGGCCCTTGCCCAAGGCATCTCGGGCGTGCACAAGTTGGAAGCGTTGCCCGCGCGGCTGCTGAACCTGCCGTGGGCCGCGCCAGCTCGCCATTTCACCGGGCATATCGACGACTTTGGGCCGCTTGAAAAGGAGCAGAAACGGTCGATTCGCAAAGGCATCAAGGTTATGTGCCGCGAGATCCAGATGGGGGTCGCCGCGGCGCAACGAGCCCTGTGCGACGCGGGGCTCAAAGCAAGCGACTGCGAACCGGAGCGAACGGGGGTGCTGTTTGGGTGTGATTACATTCTGTCCGGTCCCGATGAGTTCGTGGACGCGATGCTCAACTGTCGCGGTGCCGACCAGCGATTCGACTATGATCAATGGGCCGCGCGAGGCATTCCCAAAATCACGCCGCTATGGTTGCTGAAGTTCCTGCCCAACATGCCGGCCAGTCACATTGCCATTTACAATGATCTACGGGGCCCGAACAATTCGCTGACGATGCGCGAAGTTTCGGGGAACGCCGCCGTTGGGGAAGCGGCTCAGTTGATCGCGCGAGGGAGCGCGGACAAGATGATTGCAGGGGCCACGGGCACTCGCGTCCATCCCCTTCGCACACTGCACGTGGTCTTGCAAGAGGAAATCGCGACCGGGGACGGCGATCCGGCGAAAGCCTGTAAACCGTTTGACAGAAACCGCCGCGGCATGGTGCTCGGAGAGGGCGCGGGGGTCATTGTGCTGGAATCGTTTGAGTCCGCGGAGGCGCGCGGAGCCGAGATACTCGGTGAAATAGCCGGTGGCGGGTCGTCGGCCGTCATCGACGCTCGAGGCGTCGGAGACCTCAAACAGGCCACGTTCACGGCCATGCGGCAGGCGTTGCGACACGCGGGACTCGAGCCCGAGGCAATCGGACATGTCCATGCGCATGGGGCCTCCACGCGGTACGCGGACGCGGCGGAAGCCCAAGCGATCGCCCAACTGTTTGGTTCACGCAGCAAGCCGGTGCCCGTCATGGCGGTTAAAAGCTATCTCGGCAATGCCGGGGCTGCCTGCGGGGTGATGGAACTGATTGCGAGTGTCCTGGCCATGCGGCACGGGCACCTTTTCCCGGTCCTGAATTACGAAACCCCCGATCCTGACTGTCCAGTTCACGTGACGGCTTCGTCCGACACGCCTGCCGGCGATTCGTTTCTGAACCTGAATGTGACGCCCATGGGCCAAGCTACGGCGGTCGCGGTCACCAGCGGCCGGTCGGCCTGATCGCGCGGTGATGAAAAACTCTAAGGTGCCTGGCGTGGCATTGTTGCGCCGATCGCCGTGCTGTTGTAGAGGCAATGAGCCCCGGTGGGGGGCGCGTCAATAGCCGGGCGCCAGCCCTGGGGATCCTACAACGCCCCGAAGGGGCCCGCACAAATCAGCCCAGAGCGCAGCGCCGCCCTGGGACATGATGATCCCAAAGAGCCCAAGCCCTGAAAGGGCGTCACTTTTAAACAGTCCGGTGTCCTGGGGTTTCACCCCAGGCTAAGGTGTGTCTGGCCTCCGGCCAGAGGCGGACGGTTGGTACCGACCGGTTCGCCGCGTGCGCGCGTTTTCGATGCTCGCGGTTTGAATAACGGCCGCTTGCGCCCCCTGAATGCGCCCCCGTTCAATTTCGGGTTAGTGCCCAAGGCCCCCTCGGTGACGCGTGCCGACCCCGCTTGCCGCCCGCCTGCTGTAAGTCGGTTTCCTTAAAGAGGTTGCAATTCCCGGCAGCTGAGCTTTCAACCGGCGCGCCGGCCCCCCCATGCCGATCCGCGCCGGCGGGGCCGCAGGTTGACACTCGACAGGAATCTCTGTATCCTAGCGGGATTCGGGGCACAGTAAGTTGTGAAATTGGAAGGTGTTCGAGCGATTCTCGCGCGGTCCCCGTTCTGGCATGGCGTCATCGTCATGACGGTCGCGCCGTCTGAAGGGGATTCGCGGGCGCGGCCGGCTTGCGCGCGGGCATCCAAGAGCTCGCTTTTGGGGGAAGCGTTTTCCTCGCGAGGGACCCCGCCCGGAAATATCGACGGCCCTGCGTCAGGGACGTCACTGCGTCAGGGACGTCACTGCACGGTAATCTATAGTAAAACAAGCAGCCTCGTGGGTAAAATCGCGTGCGGGTGGCGCACGTGGCTGATCGGGCGCAATGGCTGATCGGGCGGAGTCGGGGGAACGGCACGAGGGGCACGCACGGGGGCGTGTGGTCATCTCTCCCGAGCGTCTTCAACCGCTGGAGACGCCGAGCGGCTCGAGAGTCGAAGGGGTTGAAGCCCTGAGGCGAACAAAAAAACAGAAGCAGGACAAACAGTAAGATCCGATATGAATCCAAACGAGTTGCTGCGAATCGTCGACTCGCTTCATCGCGACAAGAACATCGACCCGGAAATTGTTTTTCAGGCAATTGAAGCGGCGTTGGTCATGGCGGCCAAGCGACAGTATGGCGAGGAGTCTGACATCATCGTTCGCATCACCCGCGAGAACGGGCGGATCAGCGCCAGCTGTGACGGCGAAGCGTTGGACCCCGAGGAAATGATCGGCCGTATCGGGGCGCAGACCGCGAAGCAGGTGATCATCCAGAAAATCCGGGAGGCGGAACGAGACTCACTGATCGACGAATACCTCGGTCAAGTGGGGCAAATGGTCTCCGGGATCGTTCAGCGATGCGAGGGCGGCGCGGCAACGGTTTCGGTGGGCAGCTTGGAGGCCATCCTGCCGCGCGGCGAGCAGATTCCGGGAGAAACCCATCACGCGAACGAACGAATTCGAGCCACGATCTTCGAGGTGCGGCCGCAAGGAAGTCGGGTCAAAGTAGTGCTGAGTCGAACCCGCCCGCAACTCGTGCAACGCCTGTTCGAGCAGGAGATCCCCGAGATCACCGAAGGGGTCATCACGGTCAATGCTTTAGCTCGGGAGCCGGGATATCGAAGCAAAGTCGCGGTGAGCAGCAGTGATCAGCGGGTCGATTGCGTGGGGGCCTGCGTGGGCGTGCGAGGAAACCGAATCAAGAATATCGTGGATGAACTGTCCGGAGAGCGGATCGACATTGTCCGCTGGAGCGACGATCCCGAAGTGCTGATCCCGAACGCCTTGCAACCGGCGGAAGTCGATCAAGTCCTGCTGTGTGACATGATTGGCCGAGCCATTGTGCTGGTTCGAGAAGACCAACTGTCGCTGGCCATCGGTCGCCGGGGCCAGAACGTGCGGTTGGCCAGCAAGCTGTGTGGCTGGGATATCGAGATCATGACGGGCGAGGAATTGGAGGAGCAGATTGAACGCGCCGTAACCGGTTTTAATTCGCTCGAGGGGGTGAACGAAGAACTGGCCCAGGCCCTGGTCGAACAAGGCTATTTGTCATACGATGACTTGTCGGTGATCGAGCCGGATGCCTTGATGGAAATGGGGGGGTTGACGGCTGAGCAAGTAGATCAAATCGTACAACAGGCGGAACAACGGGCGGAAGCGGCCGAGGAGGCAGCGGCGGCAACCCGTCACCGACAGCAGGCACAACAGGCCGCTTCGGAAGCCGCTGCACAAGGAGAAACGTCGTCCGAGGCTGCGTCGTCCGAGGCTGCGTCGTCCGAGGCTACCAGCGGCGAGTCGGTTACCCCCGAAGACACCGATACCCCGGAAGACACCGATACCCCGGAAGACACCGATACCCCGGAAGACACCGAGGCCGCGGAAGAGACCGAGGCCGCGGACGAACCGGGACAGGGTCCGGCGGCCCTCCGTTCTGCTCCGCCGGAACCCGAGGCAACGGACGACGAGCGTGCCAGTGCCCCGGCCGTGGAGGACGAGGAAGCTGCAACGGACGCCTCGGCGGTCCAAACGCCCGCTGTCCAGGACCAGGCGGAGCACGAGACGCCAAAACAAGACCCGCCGGAGGATGCCCGGCGGACGTCGGCCGGAGACTCCGCGACCACGGAGACTCCGGAGGGACCGCCTGAAACGGCGGCCCCGCGGGAGCGCGAGGCCAAGGAGGACCAAACGCTCTGAGCGTGGTCCAAGGGTCGCTGATACAGGTCCGCCGGACGGGGGGCGGCGGACCGGTGGGACGGCTTGTCGTCGGGTTTTGGCGCCGCGCAGGGCGCGGAGGAACGCCCCACAAGCGGGGCTTCACGTTCAGTACATACATACATTACACGAGACCAACGACACAACTTGAACCACGCGTTGCCGGTATGAGTAGCCGGAACCTGATGGATTGCGTCCGCTCGCAGCTTGTGTCACTTTTGCCCGACAGCGGTACGATTGGCGTGTGGAGATGACGGGTTTGGCGAGGCCAAACCGTTCGTTTCCGGCGGTTGCCGGGAGCACCACGCAATATAGGAGAACGGGACAATGAATTAACTGGGTCGCAGGACGGGCGAGCGATCGGTTCAGGATCGTTCGATTATCACAGGAGGGCGCACGTGCCCATTCGCATTTACGCGTTAGCCAAAGAGCTGGGAATCGACAGCAAAGAGTTAGTGGGAGCCTGTACGAAGGTCGGCATCCCGGGAAAGGGATCCGCGCTAGCGAGTCTCAGCGATGACGAAGTCGCAAAGGTTAAATCGTTTCTTCTAGGCTCCCAGCAAGGGGG
The DNA here is from genome assembly GCA_051745935.1 of Planctomycetota bacterium. Classification (GTDB taxonomy): domain Bacteria; phylum Planctomycetota; class Planctomycetia; order Pirellulales; family Pirellulaceae; genus JBNJEM01. The sequence goes on along the minus strand of JBNJEM010000029.1, from coordinate 16,367 downwards.
GGACGCCGGGGGCGAGTCGACCCGGCCCGCTGGAGGCCCCGGTGCGCGAGAAAAAGTGGGACGTGGAGGCGGGCTCGCCGGGCGGAGCCGTCGCGGCGCGGAGGCTGATACGAGTGCGCCGGCGCCGATTTCTCGCGAGGACTACATTGGCCCCACGGGATTAGGGGGCAAGATCAAGGTCATCGACACGCGGAAGAAGACATCGCGCCGCGAGCCGTCCTCGACGGAACATCCACCCACCGAACAGGCCCCTTCCGCCGAAGAGTCACTCACCGAACAGCCATCCGCCGAGGCGGAATCGCCCCCCGCGGCATCGGAACAACCGCCGACGAAAGCGGAACGGCCCGTGGCGTCGCCGGAGCCCGAAGCCGCCGAACAACCGCCCGCCCAAACGCCGCCGGAACAGACGTCCGAGCCAGCCAAGGCGCCGGGGACCGAGCCAGCGGGCGCCGGGGATCAAGCCGCGCCCACCCCACCCCGTTCCCCCGCGCCGCCACCCACCAAGGACGAAGACTTACTGCGGCCGCTCAAGCCGGGTGAATCCGATTCGATTAAGGTGATTGGCGGCCCGAGCGGCAAGAAGGGAGGGGAGAAAAAGAAAACGGGCGAAGAACGCAAGCCGAAGCGGCGGGCCCCCGTGATCAACGTGGCGCCGGCGCCCATGCCAAAGGCCAAGCACCGGACATCTCCACCCAAGAAAGAGGAGCCAAAGGCTCAGGAGCCGGAAATTCGCCTGCCGAAGGAAGCGATGACGGCTCGCAAGGGGCAACCCGTGCAACCTCCCGAGGCCAAAGAAGGGAAACCGGAAAAGAAATCGAAAAAGAAAAAGGAAGCGAAACGGCATGCCCCGGGCGAAGTCGCGCCCCCCGAGGAAGGGGCGCCACCGAGTTCCCGACGCCGCGGCAAGGATAAGAAGGCCAAGGAGCCTGAACGGGAGGCGACGGGATTGACCGGTTTGGCCAGTGCGCGGGCGGATCGCAAGGCGCGGCGAGCATCCCGGAAAACAGAGGCGACACCGCTTGAGGGCGGCGGTCAAGCAGCGACTCAGCAGCCGCGCCAGCGCCGAAGATTGGTTCGGCGAGGAACCAATACCGCCGCCCCTCGAAAAGGAAAAGTGACCCTGGAACTTCCCTGTACAATCCGCAGTGTTTCGGAAGCGACTGGCGTGGGCGCGGGCCAGCTCCAGAAAACCCTCATGGGAATGGGACTGATGGTGAACATTAACTCCACGATCGACACCGAGTATGTCGAAATGCTCGCCGCCGAACTCGGGCTCGACGTGGAGCTGAAGCAACGGGAAAAGCTGGAAGACTCGCTGATTACCTCGATCCTGGAAACCGAGGACGATCCGGATCAACTGCAACCGCGGGCGCCCATCGTCACCTTCCTCGGGCACGTCGATCATGGGAAAACCTCCCTCCTCGACTACCTCATCGGCCTCAACGTCGTGGCGGACGAAGAGGGCGGGATCACGCAGCACATTCGAGCCTATCGCATCGAAAAGGATGGGCGGCCCATTGCGTTTGTCGACACGCCCGGGCACGAAGCGTTCACGGAAATGCGGCTTCGCGGGGCCAACGTCACCGACGTCGCCATTCTGGTGGTCGCGGCCGACGACGGCATCATGCCTCAGACCGAGGAAGCGATCAGCCATGCCAAGGCGGCCGGCGTCCCCATCGTGGTGGCGTTGAACAAATGCGATTTGCCGGGGGCCGACCCCAATCGGGTCATGACGCAAATGACCGAGCACGACCTGACGCCCAGCCAGTGGGGTGGAGACGTGGAAGTGGTCGAGACCAGTGCCGTCACGGGGGAGGGTTTGGACGAATTGCTCGAAACCATTCTCACCATCGCGGACCTGCATGAGTACAAGGCCAATCCAAACCGCGACGCGACGGGTACGTGCTTGGAGGCGGAGCAAGAGGGGGGTCGCGGGGTGGTGGCCAAACTCATGGTCAACAACGGCACGCTGAAGGTGGGGGATGTGGTCCTGTGCGGCGCCTCGTACGGTCGGATCAAGGCGATGTATGACACGTTGCGCCCCAAAGTCCGTCTGGAAGCGGCGGGGCCAGCGACCCCGGTGAACATCACGGGCATCGACTCGCCGCCGGCGGCGGGCGAGCTTTTCTTTGTACTTAGTGATATCAGCCAGGCGCGGAGTATCGCCGCCGCCCGGGAACACCAATCGCGGGAAGAAAGCCTCGCCACCACCTCCACCAAAGTCTCGTTCGAAGACTTTCAACAGCGTCTGGCCGAAGGGCGGCTGACCAGTCCCGAGGCGGAAGTGGTCACCTTGAACTTGATCATTCGAGCCGATGTGCGAGGTTCCATCGAAGCGATCCAAAAGGAATTGAGCAAACTGGAGCATCCCGAGGTACAGATCCGGGTCTTGCAGGCCACGGTGGGCGCCGTCACGGTGGCCGATGTCACCTTGGCCTCCGCCTCGCACGCGGTGATTATCGGGTTCAACGTGATGCCCGACGAGGCCGCTCGATCACTGGCCGAGGAACGGAACGTGGAAATTCGACGTTACGGCGTGATCTACAAGGTCACCGACGACATCAAGGCCATGCTGGAAGGCAGCCTCAAGCCCGAGGAACGAATGGTCGATTTGGGCCAGGCGGTTGTCAAACAGGTCTTCGGGATTAGTCGAGTCGGAGCCATCGCGGGGTGCTATGTCATTCGCGGCTCGATTGAGCGGGGCTGCCGTGTTCGAGTCAACCGCGAAGGACGGACCATCGGCGACTACGACTTGGACTCGCTCCGCCGTGAAAAAGAAGATGTCAAGGAAGTGTCACGAGGCATGGAATGTGGCATGAAACTGGCCGGCTTTAACGACGTGAAAAAGGACGATGTCCTTGAAGCGTATAAGATCGAAGAGGTGGCTCGCACGCTGTAAACCGCGATTCGATCCGGGAATCGGTGTTGTTGGTCATGTCCCGGGCGACCGTGTCCCTCTACCCGTCTGCCTCTACCCGCGGTCAGGCTGGAGATGCCCGATCACGGACATGTCGTCCGTGATTCAGTGAAACTCATATTAACCTCACTTCGTTACTCCTCGAAAAACCCATTCATGACATCGCGACGAGCATTAAAAGCCGCTGAGGCAGTTCGAGAAGTGGTCAGCATGGCCATCTTGACGGAATTGCGCGATCCCCGTGTCAGCGACGTGACCGTGACGTTCGTGGAGGTCTCGGCGGACCTGCGACAAGCCAAAATCCACGCGTCCATCATGGGCGACGAAGCCAAGCAGAAGCTGGCATTGCGAGGGCTCAGAAACGCCGCCGGGTTTCTTCAACAGAAAGTCGCCAGTCGGATCGAGACTCGCTATACGCCCAAACTACGTTTTGTCCTGGATCACGGCGTCAAGCATTCAATCGAAGTGGCGCGAATCCTCGACGAAGTATTGCCCCGCGATGGCGCGCGGGAACCTGAGCGGCCGGATGATCCACGAACCGCCGACGTGGACACCCCGGCGGCCAACGGCCAGGATGATTCCAACGACGCGCCTCCGGACGATGCCGTTGGTCCGTCCCCCGAAGGTATTTGATCAGGCCCCTTGGTTTTCGGCGGGTCCCCGCCCCGGGCGGCCCGCCGTGGCCGGCAGTTATCGTAACCGGTTTCCCAGCATCGTTTTCCGCCCCGCAAGCGTGGAGATGGTAACACGTGCTATCGCTAGAGTAACTCCGCCAGAAGAGAGGTTCGAATCGCGGTATGAGTACCTCCAAGCGCGCGACCAAGCTGACCAAAGCTCACAAGGTACTGCAAAAACACTACGAGCCACCGCCCGTGGCCGAACGGTTGCTGCTGGAACAGCTCCTTTACGCTTGCTGTCTCGAATTCGCGCCCGCCGAAGCGGCGGACGAAGCATTCGCGAAACTGCAGCAAACCTATTATGATTGGAACGAAGTCCGAGTCACGACGGTTTCCGAATTATGCGAGGTGCTCTCGAGACTACCGAAACCCCAGGTTACCGCGTCCCACCTCAGGCGAACATTACAGTCGGTGTTCGAACAGTATTACTCGTTCGATCTAGAACCGCTGAAAAAGGAGAATATCGGAAAAGCCGTCCAACAACTCGAAAAACTTGATGGGATTTCCAAGTTCGCCATGGCTTTCGTGATCCAAAATGGCCTGGGTGGCCATGCCATCGCCGTCAGCGGTGATGCACGGGAGACCCTGCGGGTGCTGGGAATCATTAGTGACGAAGAGGCGGCGGAGAAACGGGTACCTGGACTGGAACGGGCCATTCCCAAGAACAAAGGCGCTGAATTCCGCGCCTTGCTGCACCAGCTCGCCGTCGAGTACGGCACGGCCCCTTTTTCGCCCCGGGTTCGGTCCATTATGTTGGAAATCGCCCCCGACGCGAAACAACGTTTCCCGAAACGGAGCGGCAAGAAAACAGCTCGAAACTCGGCGGACAAATCGGCGGGCAAAAGCGAAGAAAAGAAAAAAACGGTGACCGGGAAAAAGGATACCGACATTAAAAAGTCCGACGAGAAGAAGACCGGGAGCAAGAAAGGAGGTGGAAAACAGAAGAAATCCAATATCAAGCAGCTTTCGAAACGGAAACCGCGTTGACCAAGAGGCAATCCACTCTGGCACTCCCCCGGTCTGGAAGCCATGGTCGGCAAGCTGCTGAAACGGTCGAAAACACTTCCGCCTCGAAGCATGTCGTTTGAAACCGTCGCATCCATCTAGCCACCCGAAGCGGAACAAGGCCGTTGTTGTCGCGCACACGGCCCGCGACGCGCATCCGCTCGGTTAAAGGTTTGGAATCCGCGTGGATTCCTCCAGCGGACGGGAGCCTCGGTGCCGGAGACCCGCGCGCCGGGCGCGGTCTGGTGACTTCCGGCGGCTCGGATGGCGCGAACCCTCGTGGCCACGCGCCACTGGCCGAGACCAGGACGCGCCGGCTCGAAAGCTCCCGGGGATGGTTCCGAGTATATTTCAGGCCGTCGGATTGGTCCGGGTGGAAAGCTGCCCGACGCAAGCCGTCCGCCCGTTGGTCGGACTCGCGGCGGACAAAGTGATCCGCGACCGGTATACAATCCGCGAAGAGATACCCGATGATGACAGGTGACCCGATGCCTTACCCGCCCTCCGGAGGCTCTCTTTCCATGCCGGTAGCACGCTCGGCCCTTTTGGCCATCCTGTTGCCTTTCGCCGCGGAGGGGCAAGCCCAACAGCTCCAAGATCCTCCGGCCGTGATTCAGGCCCGTGAGACACTCACTGAAAAGGAGGACGATCACGTGGAAGCCATGGCCTTGTTCGCTCATGGACGCGCCCTACTGCAACGGGGTCGGACGCGCGAAGGGGACGAACAGCGGCAACTCTTTTCGGCGGCGCTTGGACGATTCCAGCGAGCGTGGCGATTTGCCCCCGAGCTGGTCTCCATCTTGACGGATATCGTCCCGCTGATCCTCGAATTGGAACGGCCCTTTCAAGCGACGCGGTATTTGCTGATCGCGGCCGAACGGCAGGAGATGCCGAGCGAGTGGCTGGCACGCATCGCTGGCGAAGTCGCCCGGGCTGAGAACCTCGCGCCGGAGCAGGCGGAGCGCGCGTTGGGGATCTACCTGAAATTGAAGAAACGAGAAGCAGAAGCGGTCAGCGCCGCGACTCAATTTCAAATTGGCCGCTTATCGCTCGTGACCGGGCGGCTTGAGGCGGCGGCCCGCGCCTTTTCGGACGTCCAACGCCTGCTGGAGGGAAAGGATGAAACCCGGATTCCAACGCCAGTCCGAAATCGCCTCATGAAACACCCGGACGCCACGTATGCGCTGTTTGGCGAGAGCTACTTGCAGGCCGGCCAGCTTGAGAAGGCTGAAGCGGCTTTCCGCCGCGCGAACGAACACAAACTCGAGCCGGCTAATCTGGCTTTTCGCCTGGCTCGGATCGAGGCTGAACGAGGGAACAAAACCGAAGCGATGGCGTTGCTGCAACAATACTTTGATAGCAAAACCCAAGCAGCAGGTCTGGCTCCTTACGTCTTATTGGCCCAATTGATCGACGGGCCCGCCGCCTCGGAGCAACAAGAAGACGAAAATGCCGAAGTCCTCGACGAGGGCGATGAAGCCAGCGCCCCGAGTGACGGATTGCTCGATAGGCTCCAGGAACTGGCTCGGGCCGATCCCAATAACGTGCCCCTGGGGTACTACCTGGCCGATGCACTTCGTCGAGCGGAACGCTGGAGCTGCGCGGAAACCTTGTACGAGGAATTGCTGAAACGGAAACCCACACTGGATGGCTATCTGGGACTGGTGGACATCCATCGTCGGCGCAAGGACATTGCGCCTCTACTCGAGCAACTCGCGGCGGTGGTGTCCGAAACGGGTTCGCTGACTGCGTTGGAGGCGGCAAAGGACGAATTGGTTGATGATCCGGCCGTGCTGGACCAAATGGCGGCGCGGGCCGCGACGTTCGCGGATCAGCGGCAACAAGACACGCCCGACGGATTCTGGCTTGCTCTGGCCTTGTTGCACGCGGCGGCGGGCCGAAATGAAGCGGCTTTGACTTACTTGGATCGAGGGTTTGAAGAACCGATCCCAACAGCGGGGCAGGCAGCAATCAATCTGGCATTCACGCTCCTGGAGTCCGATCACCCCAGGCTCGCGGCGCGCGTGTTCCAGCGTATCCTCGACGACAAACTGCTTCCCGACCGATCAGCGGAAATCCACTACTATCTCGCCACCGCTCGCACGTCGGCTGGCCAGTTCGAGAAGGCGCGTTCAGCCGCTCGCAACGCCGCCCGGCGCGAACCAAACGCCCCCCGCATGCTGGCCCGCGAGGCTTGGGTGCTGTTCCAGGCCGATCGTCCGCGAGAAGCACATGACAAATATCTGGAAGTCCTGGGCGAGTTTGACTCGGATTACAGTACACGCGAGAATCGCGAAGCGATGCGCGACATCCGTTTCATCCTCTCCGCGATCGCCGTGGAACTCGGGGACAATGAGCGGGCGGAAGAATGGCTCCTGCAGGTCCTGGAAGAATTCCCGGAAGACATCGGCGCCGCCAATGATCTGGGATATCTTTGGGCGGACCAAGGGAAACATCTGAACCGTGCCCTCCGCATGGTACGGCGGGCCGTGGAAGCCGAACCTGACAACATGGCTTATCTCGATAGTCTTGGCTGGGCGCTCTATCGGCTGGAACGTTTTGAAGAGGCGGTGGAGCCGCTGGAAAAGGCGGCGGCCGCGCCCGGGACGGACGGCACGATCCTCGATCACCTGGGGGACGCTTATCTGAAAACGAACCAGAGAGATAAAGCACTCGCAACATGGCGGAAAGCGATTGACGCCTTCAAGAAACAAGGAAAACAGGAACGTCTTGAAGCGACGCGGGCGAAGATTAAAGTCTTGGAGCGTAACAGGCGCGCACGGTGCGCGCATCCTTGACGTGAGCGACCAGCGGGAGCGCGCCATCCCTGTGCGGCGTCCCTATTTGGTTGGCGGCCCTGCCGCCTTAGGCAACACGCGCGGAACCGGAACGCCCGGAACCAGAACGCCTTGCGCGCCCGTGACATTAGATAGAAAGTGGAAACCATATGGCAGGTCACTCACACTGGGCAGGGATTAAACACAAAAAGGCCCTCGTCGACAACAAGCGCGGGAAGCTTTGGAGCAAGCTGTCGAAGGATATTATCGTTGCCGCGCGGATTGGCGGAAGCGATCCCGACACGAACATCCGCTTGCGGACCGCGATCGCCGATGCCAGAGCGGCAAGTATGCCGAAGGACAATATCGAAAGAGCCATCAAGAAAGGCACCGGCGAGCTGGAGGGAGGGAATCTCGAAGAACTGCTGTACGAGGGATACGCTCCAGCCGGCGTCGCGGTCATGTGTGACATCATGACCGACAATCGAAATCGAACCGCCCCGGAAATCCGAAAGATCTTTGAGATCCATGGCGGGAAACTGGGCAGCACCAATTGCGTCGCCTGGATGTTCGATCGAAAAGGCCTGTTCGTGATCCCGGCGCAAGACATTGAAGAAGAGGCGCTGATGGAAACCGCGCTTGAAGCCGGCGCCGACGACGTCGTCTTGAACGGCGATAACTTCGAAGTGACCTGCGCCCCGCCCGCCTACTCGGATGTCTCCGAAGCACTAGCTCGGGCCAACGTGCCCGTGACGGGGAAAGAGATCACTCGCATCCCCCAAAACACCGTGGCGCTGGACGCGAACGATGGCCGCAAGGTGCTCAAGCTGCTCGAAACACTCGACGACCACGACGATGTCCAAAACGTCTCCGCCAACTTCGACTTGTCGGACGAGGTGCTTGCTGAAATCGAGGCCGAAAACGGGTAAGGAACAGACACGCCTGGATGACAGGGCTTCAGGAAGCAGAATATATTGTAGTTGTTAGAGAAGAAAACCGCCTGCGAATGACAAGCGTGACGGCCTCCTTGCGGTGATTGTTAACAGTCAGTTGCCCCGTGACGTTGACTTCGCGGTAATCGTTTCCACCGATATAGACGATCTTGCGTTCGCCCTCCTCCTCATGTTGCACGTGCCGGGTGCGTATGCTCAGCGCTTTGGTCACGTGTAGCGTGGTGGCTTCACCGGGATTGGTCCAATAGCTGAGTTGCTGTCCATTGAACTGGCCGTTTGCGGTGATCATCGCTGGCGCGGTCGTCATGGGAAAGTCCAACGGATTCTTGAATCTCACCGCGTCCCACGCGTCGTCCTCGTACTTCTCGGAATTCTCCCGCCGCCTGTGTTCGGCGATGTAACGACCGTTAACATCGCGGGTGTCGGGAATAATCCACTCGACAATCCGCTCGTATTTGGCCTCGCCCGAGGCGATGGACAAGGCCAACGAATCGCCCTCCTCTAGTGTCCGCTTGCCTATCGGCTGATAATGCAAATCAACGCCCTCGCCCATCGGGATGGCGGACATATCGGGCATCGAGCTGGGCGCCGAAACGTTGGATATTACGCGCTGTTGTGTAACCATTTGACCCGCCGCGCCGCGACCCGGCCGGACACGCTGCCCCAGCTGGCTGAAGAACCGCGACCACGTCGTCCGCATCGACAGCGGCGAGGTGACGTGGGAGAACTGAACGCTCGGGAAGCCGGAAATCAGCTGGATGTCGGTGTCACTGATGTCTCCCAGCTCATTTTTCAGAACGGCTTTTTGGCGGAGCAAAAGCGTTTCCGGGTCGGAAACATCCACCAGATAGCTGGGAGCCCAGGCCATGCCCTTCGTCAGATAGGTAATGAAGACGGTCGCGGACGTCTCGTTCATGTCGGTCACGTTCAGTAACAGCACTGGTAGGCGGCGTCTGACGCGATCCGCGCGCTGTTTGGTGCGAAGGCAGGCGATGGTCCCCGAGTCGACGAAGACGCGTCCCTCGTTGGTGTCGAGTATCAGGAAGCGGGCGGTTGCCGGGGATTGGCGCGGCTCGCCGTGAGATCCCCATGGGCGCTGCTGCCGCTGGTAGGTTCGATCCCAGTCGGACTCACCGCGTGCCCGGCCGATGCGGACAACCTTTCCGGAAACCGGCGGGGTTTTGCCGTCGCGGAACAAGACTGTCACGTCCAGACCGGCCAGGTCGGCTTGCAGGTTCGCCCCGTAATCTCCGGAAACTGGCGTATCCACCATGCGCGTGGTTAGACGCGTTTGAACTACCGCGTCGCTTTCGATCCAGAAGGTTCCGTGAACGGGGACGGGCACGTCCCGGACACAGTAGGTTCCCGTAGCGCCGATCGGAACCTCCCGTTTTACGATCGCGAGACCGTTCTTGAAGAGCCCGACCGAAACAATCCGGCTTTCGACGGTCCTTTCCTCGGCGGCGGGGGCGATCGTGGCCGTGACGGCCGCCAGGACTGTCACGGTGAGCGCCAAGCGTGTGGTCTCCATTTCGTTTCTCCTTGTTCTCAAAAAGTCGTGTACGAATTCTTACTCCATGGCGATATTCTAGCCCCCGCGGGTCGACCGTTGCGTAATGAGTGTGTAACAAGCGACAGCCTTGCCTGGTCTTGGCTTATCCCGGGAGCGGTGGCTCATGGGGTAAACACGCGGCGAGGGAATTGGGGCGCCAGCCTGGAAAAAGAGGCTCGAAAGCCGGGCTTTCTCGACCTTTGTGCCATTCGCAAGACGAATCAATCCACGTTTTTCAGGCGTTATACCGGTCGCGGATGACTTTGTCCGCCGCGAGTCCGACCAACGGGAGGAGGGCTTGCGTCGGGCAGCTTTCCACCCGCACAAATTGGACCGCCTGACGCATATACCAATCGCGGAGGATTTTCTCCGCCACGAGTCCGACCAACGGGAGGACGGTTTGCGTCGGGCCGCGTTCCACTCGGAAAAATCCAACCGCCTGAAATATAACGAAACCGTTGTTCCGGGCCGCATACTCCGTGGGTTACCGGAAACGGGCGTGGTTTCATGAGGGGGTCTTGGGTTAAGATGATATGGATGGGCTGTTGGGTGCCTCGCCAACAGTTCCGAACATGCTCCAGTCCTCGAATAGTTGAATCCTCTCTGGCAAGACGATCTTCATGAACTCCAGTGGCGAACGGGAAATGATCGACCAGCTCTTCGGCGGACTGAAGGGCACGTTTCTCGAAGGGCAACTGATCCTGGGCGGGTCTTCCGGTCTGTTCGCGTTTTCCACAAACGCGCCGGCCTATACCGAAGATCTCGACTTCTATGTCAATGAAGATTTGGTGGTGACGAGAGGAGCGGAAATCGTCAGGATTCTTGCTGAACTGGGGTTCGCGCGCCAGCCAGACACTCCGACCTTCAGCGGGCCGGGCCGGCCATCCTTCGATCTGGTGGGGTTCTCCACGACGAATCCCACCGACCATCTCTCTCCGCCGGGGCCACTTCAGGTGATGGTATTCGGCAATCTGGGAATTATCTTGACGAGTCCGGGTAGCATTGCGCGTGATTCAATCGGCGGCACGGCCCTCAGTCCGTCTGGTTTTGCTGTTGTCAAGCTGATGACACTTCGAGTCGAGAAGGGAGCGAAGGACAAACTGCAGGCGCTCATCGTGATCTCCGAACGATCGCGCGATATTTCGTTCCGCGGACGCGTTGCCGAAACCCTCAGGTGTTTCGATGACGACACCCGCAGGGACGTTCTGGCCGATGCGCAGATTGCTTTCCTTGCTTTGAAGGGGGATCCTTCATTCGCCAACCACGGCGCCGAACGCTACTCAACTTTCCTGGAGGAACTGGAAACGGGTTACCGGACACTCATCGAGATTGTTGAGGAGTCGCTGCATGGCTGAGCCAGGCCATATGGAGCGTTACGCGAGGAGAGTAGCACGGGACGCGGCGGCCGCCCGCGGGCGGTCTTTAAACCGAAGACTCGGGGGCGAACTGGTGTGGAAGTACCTGCATGTCGTCCCCTCGGTTTTCACGGCGCGGGGCGGATTCAGTGCTTTTCAGTCGCTCGTTCCCGCCGGCGAGGCGCTCGTGCGTCTGAAGGGATCCGCCGTGCTTACCCTGGACTCGGCCTCCGAACTGCTGGGCGGGCTTCGCTTCGGCAGCGGCCGTCACGTCTATGCCTATTTCGAGAAGGAGAGCGATGTCGATGCCATCGTTACAGGCGGCATTGGCAAGCGTCTTCGGGATGCCCGGGCAGCCATGCTGCTTGCTTCGCAGGAGGATGAGAAGATTTTCGCGGTCGTTTGCCAGGAACTGCCGCCTCACCGCGAGTACGCGGGTCACCGCGTGGTCACGCGGGAACATCTCGTCCGTGACTTTCTCGGGTTCCATGGTCTTAGGCGGGACTTGATTGTCGAACTCGAAAACAAAATCAACAGGACGGATGGAATGACGCTCCCCCTCAGGGGAGGGTAACCACCTGGTATCGGGCTGGCTTGGAACACTTGCGGTACATGCTGGAGGGGCAGCTGTGATGAAAGAAACGTGGAGCGAATGCTGCTGATCGTTATCTGTGTTCCCTGTCGCACGCCAAGGTGCTCAATGGATACCAGCCATCCTCGTTCCGCCCTTCGATGCCAAGCTGCACGACTGGCTCGGTGTTCTCTTCGCCAACAACGGCAATCGACAGCTTGTAGGTTCCCGGCGTCAGGTCGTCCGGCAGGCGGATGGAGTCGGCGACGTCGACAACTTCACCCGGCGGCAAGTCGGCAGGTTGCCTGAAGAACTCTTCGGTGAACAACTCGATTTCGCCGGGCATCCACTCGTTCACGGTGACGTTGCCCACGAAGACTCGGTGATGTCCGTCACCATCAGTCAGCCTGTAAGCCAATCGGTAGGGGCGGTAACACGGTGCCGAGCCGGTGTTCTGCCACTTCATGGCTATTCGGATCGCTTCGTCCGGCTGGGCCCGGCTCGGGTGTTTCAGTTCCTTGAGCACCAACCGGTAACCCAACCGCCGCAGGAACCGTTCCACTTCGGCACGAATGTTCTCACCTTCAGGCAGCGGTGCCGACTTGTTGTTGATCACCGACCCATGCAGAGCCAAGGCGTAGTTGAAGATGAACCGCAGCGACCAACCCTCGTCCACCCATTTGCGCATATCCCAGCACGTTTCCCACGCCACCGTCCCAGTCTTCCAAGCGTCCACTGCGTCGGCATCGGGCAGCATCCTTGGGTACGCCATGCGCATGTGACACCACGTGTTCGAGAATCCGCCCATGTCGCCGAGGCAGTCGGCTCGCCAACCCGTCCCGCTTTCGACTGCGTACTTTAGCATGTCACCGCCACCGATGAGCATGACCAGTGGCGTCTTCTGAAACGCGCTGAGGTAGGCATCCACAATCTTCTTCTGGGTCTCGGGCGTAGGCATCGGAGCGTTGGTGGATTGGCTCATGTGCCACTCACCCCACCAGCCAACTGACCCGAGGTCCACGTGGTCGATATCTGGGTGGCCGTCGTATCGAGTCCCCAAGCGTTTGATGAAATCGAGATGAGCGGCGAGCACGGGTGGATCATCCAGTACGGGGACTTCCAGTTCGGGGCCGTCACCGTACCGAGTTACAACCACCTTCCCGCCAATGTCCCGAAGCCATTCGGGATGGTAGGGTCGGCGTGGAGACGATGAGCAGCACATGGCCCGGAACGCCAATTTCTGCCCGGCCTCGCGGGTCTCCTTGAGAACGCCATCCAAAAAGTCGTAATCGATCTTGCCCTTTTCAGGCTCCAGTGTTCCCCAGCCCCATCGAGCGTAATGGACGGTGGATGGAATCCACGCTGGCAGGTTTTTGTCCTGTGTGGCTGTATGGTGGAACGTCTCCCAGCCCATGCCGGGATTGGCCAAGATCTCGTCCGTCTCCTTGGGCACGACACGGACCCGCTTTGTGTCCTGTGCGAAAGCAATGGAAATCCAACAGATGTGAGCCACCGTGGCCAACAGCAGCGTTGCATGGCATTTCTTGAACATGATTCACCTCATTCGTCTACTTGTCTCTTGGCCCGTAGTGCGGCATCTTACCGCCAAACTCGTAGGCCACGCGACAGTGCCATTCGTTCCCGACACCGTTTTTCTGTTGCTTTTCGAGCATGTTACCCTTGCGTTCTTTGGGCGGCGAGCACCAGTTGACCGACCACGAACGGAACCAGGCTGATGGGCAGCAGACAAAGCCAGCCATCCCAGCCTGGCGGTTGTGTTCTGAGCAAGCGGGACAAGCCCGGGGCATAGACCGCGGTTATCAGCAGGACGGTGCACAGGGCCATGGCCGCCCAAATCCAGGGATTGCGAGTCACGTCGTTACTCCAGAGCGTTGTTTGAGGATCCCGGAGGTTGAAGACGAACCAGAGTTTGGCGAACGCGAGCGTCAGAAAAGAGACCGTTACGGCGGTAGCTTCATCGAACTGCAAAACGAAGTGGGCAATCGAAAGGGCAACCAACACACAAGCGGCGATCAGCAGGCTCCAACCCCCGATTACCAGCCAGTGGCGCGCGGTCAGCAGGGATTCTTGGGGACTGCGCGGCGGGCGGTCCATGATTCGCGGGTCTCCTTTTCCTACCCCCAGCGCCAAAGCGGGAAACACATCCGTCACGACGTTCAGGAAGAGGATCTGGAGCGGGCGGAGCGGAAGCGGCAAAGCGGCGGTGATTGCTATGGCTACCGCGACGATTTCGGCCACATTGGTACAGAGCATGAACATAACCGACTTGCGGATATTGTCGAAGATCACCCTGCCCTGTCCGATGGCGGCAACAATGCTGCCAAGTGCATCGTCTTTGAGCACCATATCGGCGGCTTGGCGGGCCGCGTCCGTGCCGCGACGTCCCATGGCCACGCCGATGTCGGCCTTCTTCAAGGCCGGCGCGTCGTTGATGCCGTCGCCGGTCATGGCAACGATTTCGCCGTCCGCCTGATAGATTTTGATTAATTGGAGCTTTTGTTTCGGGGTGACTCGCCCGAATATCGGTACGCGGAGCACGCGTTTTCTTTGTTCGTTCGTCAGGGTCCGGGCCGAGGGCAGATCGCTGCCATGGAGGGCGGGAGAGTCCTCGTCGGCCAATCCGACCTGGTGGCCAATGGCGCGAGCCGTGGCGACCTGGTCTCCGGTGACCATCACCACGCGCACTCCCGCCCTCTGACAGCTGGCGATCGAGCGCTGCACGTCGTCTCGGGGCGGATCGTGGAGTCCCAGGAGGCCGACAAACCGGAGCGACTCATACGGTTCGGCCTGCTGGTCGTTGACCTGCTTATCCGCCACGGCCAGCACGCGGAGTCCTTGCTCCGCCAGTTGGTCTCCATGGTCGATCCAATCTCGACGCTCCTCGCGGCTCAGCAGCCGCGAACCCGTTTCGCCACGTTCCGCCTCGCCGGGTGGTTCAGCGATCGCCGTACAAGCTTTAAGTACCGCTTGAGGAGCGCCCTTCACCGCCACGTCGAACCCGTTTCCCCGACGATGAAAGGTCGCCATCATCATCACATCCGGATCGAACGGGACTTCACGCACCTCGGGCTGGCCGTCGAGCAGAGCATCGCGATCGAGTCCACCGCAGCGCCCGGCTCTCAACAGCGCCACCTCCGTGGGGTCTCCCTGGTGTTCTTCCGGCTGGCCGTCGCCGTCGAGATCCGAAAGCGAGGCATTGCTGCACAGCACCCCGATCTCGAGCGCTCGCCGAGCCAGAACACCATGCCGCTGAATATCCTGGGCGGTCGTAACCTCGGCACCACGGGTCGCGTCGATTTCCAGCTGATGCGCCCCGGCCCGATCAACAATCTGGCTCAACGCCATGCGGTTTTCCGTCAGCGTGCCCGTCTTGTCGGTGAAAATGACGCGTGTCGCCCCCAACGTCTCCACGGCGGGCAGACGATTGATCAGCGCGTTGCGTTGGGCCATGAGCCACATGCCGCGGGCCAGGGCGATGGTGGCCACGATCGGTAGCCCTTCCGGCACGGCGGCGATGCCCAGGGCAATGGCGGTCTCGATCATCAGTAAAGTATCACGGCCGGCCAGAAGCCCGGTTCCGGCGACCAGCACCGCGATTGCGACAACCGTCCAAACCAATCGCGTTCCCAAGTTGTTGAGTTGGCCCTGCAATGGCGTAGCTTGCGATTCGGCCTGTTCGGTCAGATCCGCGATCCGTCCGAGTTCCGTTTTCATGCCAGTTGCAACCACCACGGCTTCCGCCGAGCCCTCCGTGATCGTGGTGCCCCGATACAGCATGCTGTGCCGCTCCGCCAAAGGAGCCTTGGAATCCACCGGCTGCGTCCGTTTCACCACCGGTACGCTTTCGCCCGTCAACGCAGATTCATCGACCCGGAGGTTATTCGCTTCGATCAACCGCGCATCGGCCGGGACCACGTCGCCCCCCTCCTGCAAGATGATGTCTCCCGGCACCAACTTCTCAATCGCCACGGTCCGCTCCCGACCGTTGCGGCGAACCCGCGCCCGACGTTGGCCCATTTGCCGCAGCGCCTCCATCGACTGTACCGCCCGCCACTCACTGGTGAATCCAATCAGTCCGTTCACCAAAAGAACCGCCAGGATCGCAACCCCTTCCTCCACCCGGCTCCACAAAAAAGCGAGCAGGGCAGCCAGTAGGAGCACTAACAGCACCACACTCTTGAATTGATCACGCAGAATCCGCCAGGCACCGCGGCCACCGGCGGCCCGCAAACGGTTCGAACCGAACTCTCTGCGCCGCGTCTGGATGTCGGAGGAATCGAGCCCGTGTTCCAGATCGACCTGAAACGCTGAGGCGACGGCATCGACGGACTGAGTGGCAGGGGATTCGAGAAGCATTGAACTCGTGGACGTCGCGTCGGACGAACGCGCGTTTACTTCTTTAGAGAACATAATCTTTTTTCTTTTCAAACGAGAACGCTCTATCCTATTGTTGCATAAAGACGGCGTAGGACGGGTCTCCAGGCCCGTCTTTTACGGCGCATAAATGTCTTTTTGCGGTTGTTTTAAGATCTCACATTT
>JBNJEM010000028.1:0-26268 GCA_051745935.1 Planctomycetota bacterium | reverse complement strand
GTCGCGAAATCTTCCACTCTTCAATCAAGCACGCGCGACAAACTCGGGACAACCCACTTGTTCTATTTTGTCCGATTTTCGGGTTTGTCATCAGCCCACTTCGGGGCCGCGCGGATCACGATTCCGCCCCGTGCTGGTCCGAGTCGTACTGGCTTGCCGCGCGGAGCCGATCGGCCATCCGCCGTGCCGATTGGGCTGGATCTGGGGCATTGACCACCGCACTGGAGACGGCCACCCGAAACACCCCCGCCTGGCAGACCGCTTCGACGTTTTCGAGGCCGACGCCACCGATCGCGAAAGCGGGCAAGGAAATCTCCCGTCTCACCTCCTTCAAGTACTGAAGGCCAGGAAATTCTTCAAAGGTCTTCGTCCGGGACGGAAAGGTCGGCCCGCATCCGATATAGTTGGCCCCCTCCAACACCGCTTCCCTCGCCTGCTGAATCTCATGCGTGGAGACGCCAATGAGGGCCTCGGGGCCCAGAACACGACGAGCTTCACGCACCGGCATGTCATCCTGCCCCAGATGCACCCCATCCGCGCTGGCCGCCAACGCCACGTCCAAACGGTCGTTCATGATGAACAAAGTATCCCCTCCCCGAACCAGGGAATGGAGCAACTTGGCCCGGTCAAGCAACATCCGATCAGACAAATGTTTATCGCGCAACTGCAGCACATCAACCCCATGTTCCACCAAGCTGGCCACGAGCTCGCGGAAGCCATGCCGCGACGCCCGGCCGTCAATCAAAACATAAAGCCGCGCCGTCTCCAACCGCTGAAGGCTCGTGTCCAGGGCCGACAAGGCCCGTTCCAGTTCGTACATTCGATATCTCAACGACTCGAAGTCAGCGGCGAGTGACGGAGAAACGACTTTGGCGTATTCCTCCAAGCTTCGGAGTGATTGCTCCACACGCTTCACGTTGGCCACCACCACGCCTTTCAAATCGACCCGTTGGGACTCGCTTTCAGTCGAGAGGCCTCCCCCGACATCTCCCGCCACGTCTCGCATCGCGTGCAGCCGGTCCGTGGTGGCTTCATCAACCAGGGTCCCCAAATCATGACGAAGCTGTTTGCACAGTGCCGACAGATGCGGATCCTCGCGGACAAATCGAACGTATTCCTCAACCACGCGCAGACCTTCGGCGCACCGGTTAACATTCGCATCAAGAATCCGATAGACCATGGGGTGGGAACGAAACATCTGTCCTCTGTACCAGTCGCGGATGATTGTGTCCGCCGCGAGTCCGACCAACGGGAGGACGGCTTGCGCCGGGCCGCTTTCCATCCGGGGCAAATCCGACCGCCTGAAACATATGCAATATAGACCATGACTGCCCGCCGCGACACGATCAGGTCGACCGCATCGCGCCCCGCAATCTTGGGGCCTGCTAGCGGAGGCGGTGAAGCGGCCCCGACGAAGCGGCCCCGACGAAGCGCGCGGCGAGGTTGTCTTGCCGCAATTGACGGGCGGGGTTACAATTTGACGTTGGGTTTGTCATCATGCAAGGGTCAGACTGGTCCGGTAAGGAAACCGACATCGTGCAAAGGACACGCCACCCAAGCTGGATCATGGGGCTCTGGCCGGGCTTGTCCGGGCTCTGGCATGCTGGCAGCCTTCCCGGTTTGGGGGCGGCCGTGGCTTTCACAGCGCTGTTGAACACCCTACTACTGGAGAGTTTTGTTCGCTCTGGTACGCCGGGTGGGGATTGGAACCGATACGGCTGGATTATACTGGGGGCATTTTGGGGGTTGGGCCTGTGGCGAGCCGCCCGGCATCCGGTCTCCGCCAGCAATTCTTCCGGGGCTCATCATCAGCAGGACTTGCTTATTCAGGCGCAGGGCGAATACTTAAAAGGACACTGGGTTGAAGCACAAACGGTGCTGGAACAATTGATTCACGCGAATCCTCGCGATGTCGAGGCCCATTTGTTACTCTCCTCCGTGTTTCGGCGCAGTCGCCGTATCGAGTTGTCACGCAAGCAGTTGCGTCGTCTGTACGAACTGGATGAGGCCGCCCGATGGCGATTCGAGATTGAGCGAGAGTTCGCCCTGCTCGATCAAACCGCCGAAGGCGGCGAACCGCCGAGTTCCGGAGCTTGATCAGAAACACCACCACTTGACGGCAAGATTCTGATTCGACATGTGCATCGTCGACACGACCCGCACAGTTCGCAATGATCGCCACCCAGTGGCAGGGTTAATATGGAACGAACCGGTCGCGGAACAATGGTTTCCGTCATTTGCAAGGTACGGTGGAAGAGGAGATGCAAAGCGAACAGGCGAACGGGACCCCGCGAAAAGGAGCATGCGAAGAGGACACAGAACGTTAAGCGAATTCCGAGCGATTTAAACACACGCCGTTGGCGTGTACCGAGCATGTCCCATCACGTTTTTCACCTACTTGAGGAAGATGCCGAGTGCATCGACGAGAACGGACGTGTTTTTTGGGATTTTGAGTGGCTCGGCCGACATATTTATGAGGGCAAATCTCCATGTACGAACGTTTCACGGATCGCGCTCGCAAGGTGATGCAGTTGGCCAATCAAGAAGCTCAACGATTCAACCACGAGTACATTGGCACTGAACACATTCTGTTAGGACTAGTCAAGGAGGGAAGCGGCGTCGCGGCGAACGTGCTGAAGAATCTCGACGTCGACCTGAGGAAAATCCGCCTGGAAGTCGAGAAACTGGTCCAAAGTGGCCCTGAAATGGTCACGATGGGCAAACTTCCGCAAACGCCCCGCGCCAAAAAAGTCATCGAATACTCGATGGAAGAAGCTCGAAACTTGAACCACAACTACGTGGGCACGGAACATATCCTGCTGGGGCTGTTGCGGGAACAGGAAGGCGTCGCCGCTCAGGTCTTGATGAATCTGGGGTTGAAGTTGGAAGACGTGCGCGAGGAAGTGCTGAACCTCTTGGGCCACGGTTTGGAAGGCGGCGAACCGGAACGAGGCGGTCGAGAGGCTGGCGGGGAAACGTCGGGATCCGCCAAGGGGGGGAAATCCAAGACTCCCGCCTTGGATAGCTTCGGACGCGACCTCACCGAGTTGGCCAAGCAGTCGAAATTGGACCCGGTCATTGGCCGAGAACGTGAAATTGAACGGGCCATCCAGGTGCTCTGCCGTCGCACCAAGAACAATCCCGTCCTGCTCGGCGAAGCCGGCGTGGGCAAGACCGCCATCGTGGAAGGCTTCGCGCAGCGGGTGGTCAGCGGAAATGTCCCCGAACTGCTAGCGGAAAAGCGAATCGTGGTGCTTGACTTGGCGATGATGGTGGCGGGAACCAAGTACCGGGGACAGTTCGAGGAACGGATTAAAGCCGTGATGAACGAAGTGCGGCGAGCCCGCAATACGATTCTGTTCATCGACGAGCTGCACACGTTGGTTGGAGCGGGCGGCGCTGAAGGGGCCATTGACGCGGCCAATGTACTCAAACCCGCTCTGGCCCGGGGCGAGATCCAATGTATCGGCGCCACCACCCTGGATGAGTATCGCAAACACATTGAAAAGGACAGTGCCCTGGCCCGACGGTTCCAGGAAATCATTGTCAACCCGACCTCCAAGGAAGAGACCATCCAAATCCTCAAAGGGCTGCGGGAACGCTACGAAGAACACCACCGCGTCCAGATCACGGACGATGCGATCTCGGCGGCGGTCGAAATGTCCGAGCGGTACATCACCGCTCGCTGCCTTCCCGACAAAGCCATCGACGTGATCGACGAGGCGGGGGCCCGCGTGCGATTGCGAGCCATGACCCGTCCACCGGACTTGAAAGAGATCGATGAGGAGGTTGAGCGGCTGAACAAGGAAAAGGAAGAAGCCGTCGCCAATCAGGATTTCGAAAAAGCGGCGTCCTTGCGCGATCAGGCGGACAAACTCCGCAAGAAGAAAGAAGCCATTACGCGGGAATGGCGGGAAAAATCGCGCGAGACGGATGGGGTTGTCGACGAAGAGGTCATGGCTGAAGTCGTCTCCAAAATGACCGGCATCCCGCTCACTCGATTGTCCACCGAGGATAGCTTGCGTCTGATGAAGATGGAGGAGGAACTCCATAAACGCGTCGTCAGCCAAGACGCGGCCATCGCTGCCGTGTCGCGTGCTGTCCGCCGAAGCCGCAGTGGGCTGAAGGATCCCAAACGCCCCACCGGCTGCTTCATCTTCGCCGGCCCCACGGGCGTGGGGAAAACACTCCTCGCCAAGGCACTGGCCGAATTCATGTTTGGCGACCCGGATGCCTTGATGCACATTGACATGAGCGAATACATGGAGAAGCACAATGTCAGTCGTTTGATCGGTGCCCCTCCGGGTTATGTCGGCTATGAAGAAGGGGGACAGCTGACCGAGAAAATCCGTCGTCGGCCGTACGCGGTGGTGCTGCTGGACGAAGTTGAAAAAGCTCACCCGGACATCTTCAACATGCTGCTGCAGATGATGGAAGAAGGCCGGTTGACCGACAGTTTCGGCCGGAACGTCGACTTCCGGAATGTCATCTTGATCATGACCACCAACGCCGGCGCCGAAGCCATTAAAAACGAATCGTCGTTCGGATTCCAGCGTCCCGATGACGACGCCAGCTACGAAAGCATGAAGGAACGGGTCAACGATCATATCGAACGGGTGTTCCGGCCCGAATTCCTTAACCGCTTGGATGATGTCATCATCTTCCGGCATTTGACCAACGAGGACCTCAAAGAAGTGATTGACCTCGAACTCTCCAGCGTCCGCGCTCGACTTGAAGAACGTGGTTTCAAACTGCGACTGACCGACGACGCCAAAGAATTCCTGATCAAGGAAGGCTGCAAGAGTCTCGATTACGGCGCTCGGCCGCTGCGACGAGCGATCGAGAGTCGCGTGGAAGACCCGCTGTCCGAAGAATTACTGCGAGGCGAGTTCCAGGGCGTGGACGAAATCGTGGTCGATGTCCAATGGGATTCAAACCATGAGAAGATTTTGAGTTTGAAATTCGAAGGACACGCCCTTCCGGAATCGGAGGAACCCGTGGGGGCAAGCGCCTCCCCTGATTCGGCCGGGACAAACGACGAACCCAATTCCCCCGCGTAGAGAGGGTCGGCTCACTTTTCTAACCATCCATCCCCAAGCCGCTCGGTTTCGAGCGGCTTTTTCTTGCGCCCACCCGCGGGCCATCGTCGCCGGTAACGGGGCCATGAACAGATCATCCAAACCACCGAAGCGTACGACGTTACCGTCACCATCGAAGTCCATGGCTCTTTCACCACCAGTTGCAGAACAGAAACAGTAGGAGAGAAACACATGTCAAGCGCTGTTGTCTTGTCCCGCCGGGCACGGGCTACTGGCGTGGTGAGAATGGAAAACGCAAAAATAGGGAACCCAGGAAAAGAAGGCGCGATGTCCGAACTTCGGCGCCGCTCTGGATTCTCCGGATTACTCCCCCCATTCGGAAAACCTCTTCTATTGCTCAAAGCACGCTCAAGCTGCCCCCCTCTCGCGACGAAGAGGATAGTGGTGTCGTGGGGCGCTGGCGCTCAGAGTGCGCACGCACCGGATCCCAACAGACCACCCACCCGATAAGGGGGCGATGAAGTGAGGAACGGCCTCGGGTGGCGAGCGGCGAATACCGTTGAACCGCGGACATGGGCAAGAGACCGCTGCGGGATCAATCGCCGATTTGGGCGCGACGAGGACACGGCGGCGCGAGAACGGGGCGAGGGAAAGCCAAGCCGGCGTCTTGCGCATGCGTCGATGCCACCTGACGCTCGCGGCCGAGGTCCGTCGGGATCGGGAACTGTTTTTGCAGCCGTTCACCGGTGCCGCGACACGCCCTGGACATGGGAGCCCGTGGCGTTCGCACCCTAAAAAACTTCCGTCAAGATATGCAACGGACGCGCGAACGTCCGCGACTACTAGTCTCTAGCCCGTGAACGGTTACGTATTCTTTGGAAGTCCGAAGAGAGCAGGAAGACGACGCACACATGGCCTCCGCAGCAGACCCAACCACACCACGGAACCATGGCAATGGTGAGAACCAGAACTCGCTGATCGAGTGGATCAGCGAGTGGGGGGGCGTGGTGGTGGACGGCGTGTCCGCCGTGGGCGACTTCACGCTCTTCATCTGGCGAACGCTGGTGTGGTTATTCACCCGTTTGCCGCAACGGGAAACCCTCTTGCCGAATTTCTATCAAGTGGGCGTACTGAGTCTGCCGGTGGTGGCCCTCACGGGAACGTTTATCGGCATGGTACTGGCGGTGCAAAGCCACTTCCAATTCAGCCAGATTGGCCTGGAGACACGACTGGGCGCGGTCATCAACATGTCGCTGGTGCGCGAACTTGGCCCGGTGCTCGCCGCCACCATGTTGGCCGGTCGGGTCGGCAGTGCCATGGCGGCTGAATTGGGCACCATGCGGGTTACCGAACAAGTCGACGCCTTCGAAAGCATGGGGGCCAATGCCATTCATTATTTGGTGGTGCCTCGTTTTCTTGCGTGCATTTTTCTCATTCCCACGCTCACGATCATGGCCGATTTCATGGGCGTCGTTGGCGCGTATTTCTACAGTGTATTTCTCCTTGACATCGACCGGCACTTCTATCTGCACAATTCCAAAATGTTCGTCGGCGGTTTTGATTTATTCGTGGGCGTGTTCAAGAGCGTTTTTTTTGGGGCGGCGATCGCCATGATCAGCTGTTACCGCGGATTCAATTGTACGCCCGGGGCGGAAGGCGTGGGGCGAGCGGCAACCGCCGCGTTTGTTATTTCTTTCGTGTTCATTCTGATGCTCGACCTCTTCCTGGGCATCATTTTGGATACGATTTACTATTCCATCTGGCCGGGTGGAGCCAACCTGTTCTTTTGAGTCGAGAGTTGAGAGTCGAGGGTTGAGGGTTGAGGGTTGAGGAGGAAGGCCGGACGAGCGGCGAAGCAGTGCTGGTGGGAGGCGAAGCCTGGGGGGAGCGAGATCGTCGATTCGGGCACGCGTTCGAACGGTACCACCGGGCATCGCCGCGTGGGATTATACCGGTCGCGCATGACGTTGTCCGCCGCGAGTCCGAGCAACGGGAGGACGGCTCGCGTCGGGCAGTTTTCCACCCGGACAAATCCGAACGCCTGAAGTATAAGCATATGCGTCATGGTCTTTTGGTTTTCGTTTTCAATCGGCGGCATCGCGGTTCGTCGGCGTCGCCTACCAGCGTGGACAACGATGGTTGATTTAGTGGAAGACAATCCGCTGCGAACCCCACTCGTTAACGTTGAGGGGCTCACCGTGCATTTCGGAAATCAAACGGTGCTGCGCGAAATTTCATTGGCGATTCCACACGGACAAACGCTGGCCATTATCGGTGAAAGTGGGTGCGGCAAGACCGTGCTGTTAAAAACGATGATCGGGCTCATCAGGCCATCCGAGGGTCACGTTGTCTTCGACCATCAAGACCTGTCGCAACTGAACGACCGCGAACTGGCTCAACAACGGCTTCGATACGGCTTCGTCTTTCAAAACGCCGCGTTATTTGACAGCATGACCATCGGACAAAACGTGGCCTTTCCGCTCCGACAGCAGGGTTACACCAACAGTGAGGAGATTCAAAGAATCGTGTTGGAAGGGCTGGCGGAAGTGGGCCTGCCCGATTCCGTGGTCTCCAAGAAACCGGCGGAACTCTCCGGCGGCATGAGAAAACGGGTGGGCGTGGCACGGGCTTCGGTCATGAATCCGGAGATCATGCTGTACGACGAACCCACGACGGGCTTGGATCCCATCATGGGGGACGTGGTCAATGAATTGATGATGCGAGCGCGCCGCCGCTCACCGGTCACCAGTGTCATTGTGACGCATGATATGCGAACAGCGCGTAAAGTTTCGGACCGCGTGCTGATGATCTATCCGACAAGTCGCCTGGCCCCTGACGCACCGCAGATCATTTTCGACGGCCCGCCCAGCGAGCTGGACCGGAGCAACGATCGGCGGGTGCGACAGTTCGTGGAGGGCGAAGCGGGCGAACGGCTGATGGAGATGCGCCAGGCGGCGAACCGCCGCGACAACCGGTAACAGCGGGGCCACCCGCGGGGACACGATCATGGATGAACGAGTACTTCGATTTCGAGTGGGAGTTGTCGTGGTGGCGGCCGCCATCATTACAATTATCCTCGTCACACTGCTCGGCGCATGGCCAAGTCCCTTCCGGCCACGCTATACCGTCAAAATCCAATTTCCAACCGCCCCGGGCGTGACCGTGGATACACCGGTGCGCAAAAGCGGCATTCAAATCGGACGGGTCTCGGACGTCAAGCTTCAACCTGACGGAAACGTCCAACTAACCGTCAAGATCGATGCCAAATACCAGCTGGGAGAAAACGAAATCTGCCGCATCACCACCGGCTCCCTGGTCACCGGGGACGCTGTTTTGGAATGGGTTCGGTCAGAAACAGAAACGGGTATCCCCGGCAAGTATATCCAAGATGGCGACTACCTGACCAATGGAGAAGTGGCAGCGGACCCCTTTAAGCTCATTGCCCGCTTCGAGGATCAAGCGGAATCCGCGCTGGTGTCCGTTGAAAGTGCCGGTCTATCCATCAGCGGCGCCGGGCAAGAAGTGGAAAAAGTAGCACAGGGGATTAACAGCGTCCTGGAGGCCAAGCAGCCGGAGCTGGAGTCGATGGTTGATGAAACGCTCCTGGCCCTGCAAAACTTCAACGGGGTCATGAGCGATCTCGAAGAAATCACGGGCGACGAAAAACTCAAACATCGACTCCAAGACACCATCCAACAGTTCCCGGAATTATTCGCGAATGCCGAAAAAACACTCAGTGAAGTTCAGAATACGCTCGGCCAATTCAATGCCGTCGCCGCTCGCGCCGAACGCAACCTGACCAATCTGGAAGATTTTACCGGTCCCCTGGGAGACCGGGGGGAACAAATCTCCCAAGACCTCGTCGACTCCATGCGCAACGTGAACAACTTGTTGGGCAATCTAGCGAAATTGAGCGACGATCTTAACAGCAATAAGGGAACGATTGGGCAGCTGATCAGCGACCCCGAACTGTATGAGCGACTCAATCGCACGGTGGCGACCATCGAAGAGCTTGTTCGAAAGCTGGAGCCAATCCTGAACGATGCCCGGGTCATCAGTGATAAAATCGCACGCGATCCTGAACGGATGGGCGTCAAGGGACTTCTGGACCGACGCCCGCTGGGAACCGGACAGAAATACCCCACGAGCTTGCCACAAACCCCGTCCCAGTCGCGACGCCGCCACTAAGGAACGGCTCAGGAATCACTGCGGCGTTTTTCGGACCGTGGCACTGAGCGGCCGCGCAAAAATAAAGTGTACAATTTTACTTGCGGGGCTTAATGGTGTCGTTCCAGTCACCATGAAAGTCGTGGCGTGTCAGCTTCACGCGAGATCGTTCAGAATCGCTGACCTTAATGCCAACAGGCGGTACAGCACGCGCTCAGACCCCCACGAGTTCACCTCGTGGGTGAATCAGACTCGTCAGCTACAGGCGGTACGGCGCCGACGACCGTGAACTGTCGCAATGTTTCTCGGCCCCGTTCCTTGACAACTTGGTTTGCGATATATGATTGGACGTCGTCCTTGGTGTTGTCGCCGACGGTTCCCACGGAACCTTTTCGAGAGAAGAGCGTGGGGCTGCCGGAGACGCGAAGGGCATGTTGCAATCGGCCTTTGGCTTGGCGGGTGAGCAAGACAGGCGACACCGGGGGGTTTGACGCTGAAGGTGACCTGAATCAGGCTTGGTTCCCATCGATATTCAAGCGTCCGGAGCCCGTCATTTTCCCAGTAAGATGTCAAGCCCTCGAGGAACGGTTGCGTGGGTTCGTCAGGAAAATGGTTTTGTGAAGGCCAGGCCCGCCAGGTGTAGCGGAGCTGGCAGGCCGGCTGGCGACGATTTTCTGCCGTATAGAGAGGTTCAGGAGGCATAGCTGGCTGTAGCTTGTGAGTCTTTGATCCCGCGCAAGGTTGAACGTTTTGATTGGGCCATCGGGGATCCCGTAGTGGCCATTGATCATCTCGGGTTCGTAAAACCCCCGCGGTTCGCTCTCGCCGACCCCTCCGATTCCAACAGCGGTGTCGTCAATCCTCGCTGCGTCTCGCTCCGCAACTGCTCGGCCCGATTCATGACTTCCGTCGGAACCGTGGTCCGCATCGGTGGCAAATCAAATTCCAAAATCCGCTCGTCCCGTGTCTCCACCGGCCAAAGATTCTCCGCGAAGAAGTCGACCACCGGATATTGATACCACGGCGCGGCGATCCGGTGTTTCTCTTTGACCGTTTCATAACCGTCCTTGACCAGCTGGATGTCTCGCGTGCCGTAGTACGTGAAACTCGTCGACACGGGGGTCACCCCAATGCGCCGTTCGTCCACGTAGACCACTGCGCCCGGAGGATCGCTCCGGATCGTCATACGCCGTCTCACGCAGCCCAGTTGACTGCTCACGATCCCAAGTACTAGCACGGCCCCCGCTAGGGGTCCGGTTCGGTGAAAAAGAAAGATGCCCACGGGTACTGCCCTTCAAGAAATGATGGAGCGGCGAGTATACTAGCTGTCCCATCAGACGACCAGAGAGATTTGCCGTTGATTGGACCAGGCGGGCCACCCACCGAATATCCCCGGTCGGTTCCCACTCGTGCCCTCTCCCCATCCGATGGAGGGACACGATCAGACACGAACGCTATAATAGGATCAGTAATGCGTGTGGACTGAGGAGATTTGGGGCATAAGGAGACCGCGTGCCCCCCCACGCGTTATACTGCGGCGGGTACGGTTCGGGGAGAATTGAGGCGCAATAGGGGGGCTGGCGCGAGCGTCAACCCGTATGTGGTCGGCACCACCAACGGCATAACGATCGATTGCGATGGGAGGGCCGGGTCCGCGAGGCTTCCTCAAGCCGTGAAAGCGGCGCGGCTACGTGGCCTGTTTTCGCGGCTTGATCCTTATGCAGCGGTTCCGACCCGTCCTTGACTGACGGCCGCTGAATTGCGATTTCTCACCCGGGGGACGCCGCGGGGGGACCTTGAACAAGATCCAGCCTTCGAGTAGGACCACGTCCTAGAGAATGAAATAAAGCCGAGGTGTTTCACGGCCACGAACCCCGGGCACCGGATGTTTCCGTCGAGTGGGACGGTTCAAACGTGCGGATCTCGAGCCTCGGCGGCATAGCCACATTCGCGTCGTTTGGGATCGTGTGACGCTTACCTTGACCTTTCCAAAGTGCAGGATACTTAGACGTGGAAGCCGACGTCAATTGGGACGAATGCTTGCAGCATGCCGCCGTCAGCGACATTGGAATGCGGCGGGCGAGCAATCAGGACTCACACGCCGAGGTACTGGCCAGTGACGTGGAAACGTGGCGCCGGAGCGGGCATCTGTTTGTGGTTGCCGATGGGATGGGGGCCCACGCGGCTGGAGAGTTGGCCAGCGAAATGGCGGTGTCGGGGATTACACATCGCTACTACAAATACCACCATCTTTCCCCTCCGGACGCTCTGCGGAAAGCGATTCAAGACACGAATACCGACGTATATCAGCGGGGTCAGGCGAACGTCGGGTTTCACAACATGGGCACCACGGCCAGCACGCTGGTGTTGCTCCCGCAGGGCGCTTTGGTGGCCCATGTCGGCGATAGCCGAGTCTACCGGCAGCGTGGTAATCAACTCGAACAACTCACCTTCGACCACAGTCTCGCCTGGGAGATTCAGGCAAGTGGTCAGTTTCGTGGGAACGCCGAGTTCGCCAACGCGGTCCCCAAAAACATCATTACCCGCTCGCTGGGTCCGAACGAGACGGTACGGATCGATTTCGAGGGCCCGTTCCCCTTGGTCCCGGACGACACGTTCTTACTCTGCAGCGACGGGCTGACTGGACTGGTTGAAGATGAGGAAATTGGTCCTCTGTTGGCGAGCCTGCCCCCTGGGACCGCTGCCCAGGCATTGGCGGACTTAGCCAACTTGCGGGGGGGGCACGACAATATCACCGTGGTTGTTGTTCGCGTTACGGGCCCGAGCCCGGCGTCCCATCACGGCGGCCATTCCGACTCCCCGACGACGGAACACGCCGAGCCCCCGGACCGAATCACCCTTTTGGCCTGGATCGCCGCCAGCGTTTCCACTCTGGCCGCTCTGGCCATGCTGGTACTAAAACGGGGGGGGCCTGCCGTTGTGGCGATCATTGTCGGCGTGGTCGCGGTCTTGCTGGCGATCATCCGGCGCTGGGCACGCACGCCGGACGACGCCCAGGCGACCGAATCACGCCGCTTTGGCAAAGGACCATACGTGACGGTCCAGAGTCCCGTCAACACGACTTTCACGGGCAAACTAGCGGAATTGGTCAATCAGCTTCGCTCCGTGATTGAAGAGGAACAGTGGGGCGTCGACATACAGGAATTCGACGCTCAATGCCGAGCAGCCGAACAAGCGGTGAAACAAAACAAGCATGAAACAGCTTTGCGGCACTATGTAAACGCCGTGAGCGCCATAATGCACGAACTCCGCATGCACAACGATAAAGACAGCCCGCGGTAAGAAGCCATGACCAACCCCTTCAAAGCGCCCGCCATCCAACAAATCGCGGAAACGGAAGCCCGGTTTCGTCATGCGCCATTCAAAGCTCGAACGAAACTGTTGTTTGAAGAAGCGATGGAACTTGGTATGCTGCCACCGCGTCCGCCAGGGTTCGCGCGATCCGAGAAGACACGGAGATGGGGCGCGTCTTCGGTGTGAATGACTCCGACGTGAATTCGGTGCGCCCGCCCGCGGATCGCGGTCCGGCGGTCCGGCGGAAAAGCGTGCCGCCTCTCTTTCGGACCGGGTCATGCGTTGGAAATCCGAACGGCCACATGCACTCAACAAGTCACACCCATGCGTTTGTTATCTCGTTACATACTCCGCGAACTGCTGAAGGTGTTCCTGGTGTCGCTTTTCGCAATGACATTTGTCGTCTTGCCGATCTGTGTCGCCCAGGAGGCGATTCGCCAGAATCTTGGCCTTTTCCCCATCCTCCGCCTCATCCCCTATTTCCTGCCCAATGCCCTGGTATATGCGGTTCCCGGAACCATTCTGTTCGCCACCTGCAGCGTCTACGGCCGCATGTCGGCGGACAATGAGTTAGTGGCCGCCAAGTCGGTTGGCGTTTCACCGTGGGCATTTCTGATGCCTGGATTTCTATTGGGATTCCTGGTTAGTCTTGGCGCGTTGTGGCTGAACGATATTGCTTCAACGTGGGGGGAAAAAGGCATTCATCGCGTGGTGCTGCAGTCCGTGGAACAGATCGCCTACGGGATGCTTCGAACGCAGAAATCGTACAGTACGCCGGACTTTTCAATCAATGTCGAACGGGTTGAAGGGAAAAAGTTGCTTCACCCCACCCTGGCCTTCCATTCCTCGGACAACCAACGTCCCTTCACCTTGACGGCCGACGAGGCACAACTGCAACTGAACGCCGACAAAACCAAATTGAACATCCTGTTAACGAACGCCATGTTCGTGTACGGGAACGAGGTGGAGGGATTCTTGCCCGGCAATCAGGTGCAGGAAATCTCGGTGACCGACGCGTCCCAAAAAGGCGGTTTTTCGAGCCGGCCGGCGAATGCGGCAATGCATGAAATTCCTACCCGGATTAAACAACGTCGCCAGGAACTGCGCGATCTGCAACAACAACTGGCGGCCGACGCGGCCTACCAAATGTTGACTGGTGACTTCGCGGAACTGACTGGCCCTAACTGGAACACCCAATACGGCTCGTTGGACCACCTAAAGCACCGGCTCTATCGGTTGGAACTCGTTCCATGGCGCCGCTGGGCCAATGGATTCAGCTGTCTCCTTTTCGTCATGGTCGGAGCCCCCCTGGCGATCCAGTTGCGGAATGCCGACATTTGGACTAGCTTTGGTCTTTGCTTTTTCCCAATCCTGCTCACCTATTACCCCCTACTCATGTACGGGCTGGATCGAGCCAAATGCGGGGCCCTTCCTCCCTACTCCATTTGGCTGGGAAACGTGGTCTTGTTCGGTGCCTCTCTCTGGTTGATCCGCAAGGTGATGCGACACTAGCCGTCGGCCCGGGAACGACTCGCGGAGGTCATGAAACGGCCAGCGTCCATGACGGGGTTGCCGCATCCGAGGCGCGCGGCGGAAAAAAACCTCACCTTGCTTCTTCGTTCACATCTTTGGTAGACTCCTGGCCGTTTTGCCCGACATCCGCTGGAGCCGTGGTGGCTTCAGGCAGGGAACCGTTCCCGCTGGAATGGTCGTCGGCAACGATAAGATTGGGGGGCCTACTCGCCGTTTTCCGCCGTTGTCGACCAGTGCGACAAGGAGGTCGCCGTGCTCTCTGATTGGCCCATTCGATACAAGCTGTTATTGGGTACGGCGATACTGTGCCTGATCATCGCGACCCTTGCCTTCAGCAGCCTTCGCGGGGTCTATGCCTATCGAGAAGTGGTACGCGGCATTAGTCAGCGTGCCAGGGAACTGGAACCCGCGAGCGAATTGACCGTGCGGGTGAGAACCCTGAAGTCGACTCTGCCGGAAGCCTCATCCCAGCCGGCATTCGGGGAAAGCCCTTCGGGCACGGGATTCATGCGAGCCAATTTCGGGATGTCGTTGGAGGCCGTCCGCGCGGCGTTGCGCGAATACCAGCAGGCATTGGACGCAGGGGATTTGGATGCACCCTACATTGGCGACAAGCAACGGGAACGGAAAACAGTACAGGAGATCAAACATACCCTGAACAACATCGAGCAAATCTACAATGAAAACGATTGGATCCTTCAACCCCTGGAAATGAGTTCGCTGAACGATGAATTCCAAACGTTGACCGACCTGACCAATGAACTGCCGAAGTTCTTGCAGAACAAAATGCTCGCCTTTCGCGACCGGGTGCGAATCCAATACCGGACCTGGATTATATTGACCTGGATCACCTCGGTGCTGGCCGCGGTCGCGCTGTGCGTATTGGTTCGCCTGTTCTACGTCTGGGTCTTCCAGCCAATGCGGATTCTAATCAATGGGTCGCGGCGCGTGGCTGCCGGCGATTTCGGGCACCGCATCCGTCTTCGCACCACCGACGAGGTGGCCGAACTGGCAACGGCGATGAATGCCATGACCAACCGCTTTCAACAGATTCGCGATGATCTCGACGCGCAAGTGCGAGAACGCACGCGGGAGGTGGTGCGGAGTGAGCAATTGGCGAGCGTCGGATTCCTGGCCGCGGGCGTCGCCCATGAAATCAATAATCCCATGGCCTCCATCGCCTGGTCGGCCGAATCCCTTGAATCCCGCCTGTTCGACATCTTGAACGGCGCGGACACTTCCCAACAGGGACAGAACCAAGAACTCGACGTGCTGCGCGACTACCTGCGCCGGATCCAGGATGAAGCATTCCGCTGTAAAGGCATCACCGAAAAACTGCTCGACTTCTCCCGTTTGGAAGATATCCAACGGCAAGACACGGATCTCCGCGAATTGATTCAAGTCGTGCTCGACATGGTCAAACACCTCCGTAAACATCACCATAAAACCATCACGTTCCGCTGCAACCAACATGTGGTTGTCCCGGTGAACCCGCAGGAAATCAAACAGGTCGTTCTCAACCTCATCACCAACGCGCTCGACTCGCTGGAAGAACAAGGCACCGTCACGGTTGAGTTGCGCCGAGAGGAACCAAACGCGCTGCTGACCGTCACCGACAATGGCATTGGCATGACCCAGGACGTGTCGCGGCACTTGTTCGAACCCTTCTTCACGCGTCGCCGTGACGGAAAGGGAACCGGCCTGGGCCTTTCCATCACGTACCGAATCGTGACCGACCATGGCGGTACCATTCAAGCCACCAGTGACGGCCCCCACCAGGGGTCCAAATTCCAGGTAACACTCCCATTAAGCCATTATGAAAAAAACCACAAAAGACAACACGCGGCAGCCTAGGGGCCTGAGGATCTTGTTCGCCGACGACGAACAGGCGATACAAGAACTGATGAGCATCGAGTTACCACGCATGGGGCACGAAGTCACCGTCTGCCCGGACGGCACCACCGCGATGGCGGCTCTCGAACGTAATGTCTACGATTGCTTGATTGTCGATCTGGATATGCCCGGCTTCAACGGGATCGACGTGATCGAACGCGCGACGCAATTGTCGCCCGACACCGAATCCGTCGTGCTCACCGGAAAATCCTCACTCGAATCCGCCGTGGCCGCGCTTCGCTTCGGCGCGTTTGATTACCTGACCAAACCCTGCCGCCTCGTCGCGCTGAAGTCACTCCTGCAACGGCTGACGCAAAAGCGCGAACTCACCCATAAATACCGCGCGCTCCAACGCCAATTAAAACGCGTCGAAGGAGAACCCCGCTTGATCGGGGACGGATCGACAATGCACCAGGTGCGCCAGATGATCTCGCGGGTGGCGCCAACCCATTCCACCGTGCTCATCCTCGGCGAAACCGGAACCGGAAAGGAACTCGTGGCGCGGGCCGTCCACAACCAAAGCCTCCAGGCCGATCAACCCTTCGTCGCCATCAATTGTGGTGCCCTCCCGGAAACCTTGATCGAAAGCGAGTTGTTTGGCCATCGAAAAG
This sequence comes from Planctomycetota bacterium, assembly GCA_051745935.1. Lineage (GTDB taxonomy): Bacteria > Planctomycetota > Planctomycetia > Pirellulales > Pirellulaceae > JBNJEM01. Next base: position 9,710 of record JBNJEM010000028.1, on the reverse strand, counting down.
GTGCCTTCACGGGAGCCGATGACCACCGCGCGGGACTGTTTGAAGTGGCCGATGGGGGCACCCTATTCTTGGATGAGATCGGTGAATTGCCGAAATCAATACAAGCCAAATTGTTGCGCGTGCTCGAAAGCGGCGAAATCCGTCGAGTCGGCAACAACGAAACCTTCAAAGTCAATGTGCGCATCGTCTGCGCCACCCATCGCCAGCTCGAAGAAATGGTGACCCAGGGAGAATTCCGAGAAGACTTGATGTTTCGTATCAATACCTTCGAAATCCCAATCCCCCCGCTCCGCAATCGCGCCTCCGATATTCCCGATCTCGCCGTGCATCTGGCTCGACGATTCCGCCCCCAAATCGCCAAAGACGCAACCCATCTCTTCACACCCGACGCCCTCGAAGCACTCAAGTCCGCCCCGTGGCACGGTAACGTCCGCGAACTGGCCAATGTCATTGAACACGCCATGATCCTTACCGATCGCCCCCCGATCACGCTGGAACACCTCCCCGATCGACTCACGAATCCCAAACGATCACTTCCACCCACCACGGGGCCGATGACACTGCGGGAACTGGAAATCATGGCCATCGATCAGGCGCTGGAACGGCACAATGGAAATAAACCGGCCGCCGCCGAGGAACTGGGAGTCAGCCTGAAGACACTCTACAACAAAATCAATCAGGCCAATAACTTGGAAAAGTCCGCGTGACCCCAATGCTCCCCTTTCCGGGCTTCGCCCCATTCAACACGCCAGAGCCCCACGTTAGACCAATGAAAACCCTGGACATTGGGCCAACTAGCAGGTGTCCTGGGGTTTCACCCCCGGCTAAGGTGTGTCTGGCCTCCGGCCAGAGGCGGACGGTTGGTACCGACCGGTTCGCCGCGTGGGGGCGTTTTCGATGCGCGCGGTTTGAATGACGGCCCGATTCGCACCCCATGACGGGCAGACCATTGAACGCCCCCGCCGCCCGACGCATCCACATCCATTCGCCACGCGTGTAATACCGGCAGACGCACATCCCATCCGCCCACCGACAATCATTCACGTCTCCGTGCCCATTGCCCCGTGGGTCCGTGACACCGTGGAACACCCACGCCGTACCCGTTGCCCTGGGGTGGTCAATTTCTTAGGTGGTTCACGTTTCGACTGTCGCGCATTTGAGGATGTCTCTGTGTTCGGCGTAGGTGACGTTACGGCGGAAGGTGTCTATCGTGTTGAAGCTCTTGGCGTACCCAGTGAAATAACAAGTTGCGCAACAAGCTCGCGCTGCGCATTTTCGCTATCCCATCCAGTTTCCCGACTATTTACCCGCCCAGCCCCACGCCGTCGAATTCCCCCTGGATCGCTCTCGACAGGCTCTCTCAACAACGCCTCCAAACAACGACGTGCCCAGCCGTGCTACATGGATCGGACCACGCCGACAACCACACCAATCACTTCCGCGTCCTTGACATGAATTGCCTTCATCGACGAATTCGCCGGTTGCAGCCGGATTCGATTCTTTTCGGGGTACCAGTACTTCAGTGTCGCTTCTCCCTCCCCGGTTCGAGCCACCACCATCTCGCCCCGCTCAGCGGTGGGCTGCTGCCGTACCACCACATAATCACCGTCAGCGATCTGAGCCTCAATCATCGAGTCCCCGGAGACCGTCAACACAAACAACTCCGGGCGATTAAAGAAATCACCAAAATCAATTCGCTCCGCCTGCTCAAACGCCAGTTGAGTCGCTCCGGCCGCCACGCACCCGACCAGCGGGAGCCCCCGTGTCGCCTCCGCCACGCCGTGCTTCAGTTCGATCGCCCGAGACTTATTCGGACTGCGGGCAATTAACCCCTTCTTCTCCAACGCCTTGAGATGACACATGACCCCATTGGGGGAGCTAATGCCAAAGTGCTCGCCAATCTCGCGCACGGTGGGCCCATATCCGCGATGTACGATCTTATCGCGAATGAACTGAAACACCTCTCGCTGTCGCCCTGTTAATTGGTCCGTGACCGTCATGAATTCACACCCTCTCCCGCATAATATACCGGTCGCGGATGACTTTCTCCGCCGCGAGTCCGACCAACGGGAGGACGGCTTGCGTCGGGCAGCGTTCCACCCGGAAAAATCCAACCGCCTGAAATATAACGCCAAATCACTTGAAGCCCCCAAACGCCCCGCCAGCCCCACTCTTGGGTTCAGTATAATATACGGGTGTACAGAGTCAATAGCATTTGTACACCTATGGCGAAACCACCCACGGAGCCACCGCCGTGCAAGATTCGAGGTCACCGCGGCCACTACGTTAACAAACATGAAGCCACAAAAGCACGAGGCCGAGATAGATGGCCGTTGTCAGGAGTCGATTGAAGCCCTTACCCAATGGGCGTCGTTTCCAAACCTGTTGTAACGGTTTAGCTGATTGGGGCGTGTCAGCCTTTCTAGCCTGACACCGGCGGATCTCGCGAGACGCGATGGGATTCTCCATTGACCGGCATCAGCCTGGAAAGGCTGACGTGGGGAGCCGCCAATCGGCTAGATTCTTATAACCTTCTTGCACTTCCTTGGAAAAGCCGCGTCGCTCGATCAACATGGCGATACACGGCGTGCCTTTTCTAGCCTGTAACGAAGTGGCAAGAGAGATTAGACTGGGTAGCGGAAAAAGATGATGGGACACGGGAGAATCGGGATGACCGTTCACAACTGGAAGCGAGTCAATGTAGGCACGTTTCACGCATTCCACACAGCCTGGATCACGCATCTGAGCGAAGCACTCAACAGCGGCGTATTGCCGCCCAGCTATTATGCGCTGCCGGAACAACATGGTGGGCGGCTGATCGCCGATGTCCTCACGCTCCAGACTCCAGCTTCCTTGCCCGACACCACGCGGGACAAAGGTGGCGTGGCGGTCGCGGAAGCCCCGCCGCGAGTAAGCCGAAAACTGTCACCGCCCCCCACGGCCCGCATCAAACGGCGGACGTTGGCCATTCGCCATGTCAGCGGACATCAGATTATCGCATTGATCGAAATCGTGTCCCCTGCCAACAAAGACCGCTTCACCCATGTCAATGAATTCGCGGACAAGGCGGAAGGAGCTTTATGGCGCGGTGTTCACGTGTTGCTGGTTGATCTACTGCCTCCAGGTCCCCATGATCCCGCGGGAATTCACGGTGCGATCTGGGAACGCTTCGACGACGAGGCCTATGAACTTCCTGACCGAGAAAACCTGACACTTGCCTCATACGTGGCCGGACCTTCTCCGGAAGCCTATGTCGAACATCTATCCGCGGGCAGCCCCCTGGCTGAAATGCCCCTGTTCTTGAACGCCGATCGGTATATCAACGTCCCATTGGAATCCACCTACCAAGCCGCCTTTCAAGGCTTGCCCCGGTTCTGGCGTGATGTTCTCGAACCCCCCGCCCACGAAGCCGGCGAGTAATGGGCAGATGAAATTCACTGGTCATATGTGCGTGCCAGCATGCCCTCGCGAGACCGTCCGTCCGGGCCAGAATGCGTCACTGCCTGATTGCGATTTCCGCGCCCCCTCGATGCCCCCCCGCCCTCGATGGCCTCTGGCGGCCATCGTAGAGCCTTTCGCAGTCCGTACTCACAGGAGACTCTCTAACAACAGACGCATTTTCCGCATTTCGCCACTATGATCGACCCCTGGTAGGGGCTCCATATGCACACTCAACGTACGATCATAGTTGGCGGTCCGCAGCTGATTGACCAACCGGCCATATTCGATGGCCCCCTGCCCGACCCGGACCTGCAACGCGTCTTTGGTTGAGTCGCGCAAGTGGACGTGGTACACATATTTCATCAGCTTGTCGATGCTTCGATGAGAATAGGGGCCACAGAGGTAGTGCGTGGGATCCAGAGTGAGGCCGAGTCCTTTCACGTTGTCACAGAGCACGGCCGCCGTGTCGGGGTCCTCGGTCAGTGACCCAATGGTGGTCAACATGCCCACGCGAGCTCCTTCCAGTGAAGCCAAATCGACCAGCCGCCGCAACCGCTCCACCTCTTCGTTGAACGGAGTTCCAATCTCGGCGCTCGGAACGACCAGCGTCACCACCTTGGTTGCTTTGGCCAACCGGCAAATGGAAACGAATTGGCGAAAATAATCCTCGCCAGCCGCCGCGATCTTGACGCTGTAGGCGGTGACATTCAGCCGCCGCGTATCCGTACACATTCCTACGGATTGGTCGAAATTGGCCTCGACCTGCGAGGGTCGCAGCTGCGCGCCATCCTCATGAATCGCAATTTCGATGTTGGCGTATTCCAGATCGGCCAACCGGGTTATTGCCTCGTATAAAGGCAAGTCGCGAAAACACTCCGTCGATGCTGCAAGCAACACAACCTCACTCCTCCTTGGGAAAGCGCACTTCGGGATGCCATGCCTTCACACTGCAATCCGACAGAAGTCTCCAACACCCCGTAACAAAACTCGGTTCCGGCTCCCAAGACCCCATCACAAAAGCACGCGGATACCCCATAATCCAAGGGGGCTTTGGAAACGAGGACCACATTTTGTTACGGGCTCCAACACTCCGGCCGGCTCCTCATGCCCACAAACCGTCAGCGCCTACCTTCTCCCTCACCGTGGAACACTTCACCCTCTCGGTTTTCAACCGGCAACGGTCCAAGCAGGCTATAGCTTAGCTGGATGACGTGGATCATGGCAATACCAGACAGAGCCACCCCCCGCGCGCCGTGGGCCGATGGAAACCCCGCAAATTGGGAAAACTAGCGGAAGCAGGCTTACAGCATTTGTCGCGTGGCCTCGCTCCCGAAGCCGAAGACCTCGCCACCCGCGCCGTGACCATCACCAGCGGTGTTCCTGATGCCACGGTGGGCCCACCGATGGCGGCACGGATCCAGAAAGAGAGGGGAGGCAGATATTCCGCGTTCTCCCCCTGCTTATCCGTTACCACCTTCAATGGCGTCCGTGCCGATCCCCCACGTCGTTCCCTTGGTCCTTGCGGTCCCTTTCGTCCTTCGTTCAACGCAGGCACCCCGGGCGCAAGTCGCGACAAAACAGCTCGCACTGACTTGGAGCGTTTCCTTACCCCGCGCGCCATGCCCATACCGTGCCCATGGAGAACGGCAGTTTGACCACCCGCATCCGGTGACTTATACTTGAAACGCTCACAAAGGGCACGAACTGGTTCAAGCAGTCTTCGTATAATGAACCAGTACGGGATGGGTTGGGCCCCTTGGCGGTTGGCGGCTTGGGGCACTTTTGCCCGACTGCGGTATCTATACCGGTCGCGGATGACTTTCTCCGCCGCGAGTCCGCCCAACGGGAGGACGGCTTGCGTCGGGCAGCGTGACACCCGGAAGAAGCCAACCGCCTGAAATATGATCCTTAAAATGTCGTCCCACGGCTCCCGGAAAATGAGTCACGGCACTCCCGCCTCCTTCAACCGCCCCGGTTCAAAACAGCTCCACTGTTTTCACCACTCCGCAGCCGGGAATGCCGTGCAGCCAGAAAGAGACCTTACGATATTCACGCAAAACCGACGCAGCTTCACGCCGAAAACACCACCGGCGCGGCGTTTCAGGCTTCGTGACATGCCCCGTACGGCGGCATGCCACGGGAGCGAGGCGCCCCGCTTTCCGCTTCAACGGCGATGAATCGAGCCGCGTTGCCGCGCCCCGGCTTCTACCATCCCGTCCGCCAACCCCACTTTCACAACAGGAGCCTCGGGAATCATGAATGATTCAGACCACACTCCGCCCCCGACCCCGGACGAGTCCACCCGCAATGCGCCGACCCCAAACGCCGCCGCCGGTTTCACGTCGTGGCCCAGCTCACCGGTCCACGTCGTGCTCCAGCCGGCTCGTTCTCGTGGCCGCCGACTTCTGGCCGCGATTGGCTGGGTTGGCTTTTTGCTCACCGCACTCCTCTTGTTCAGCCAGTGGTCCGCTCGTCGCGCCTATTTCGATACCAGTCAGGGAATCCGCGAACAATTTCATTCCGGCGCGAAAGGGGGCGACGAAAAGGTCGCCATTATTGCGGTGCGAGGCATCATTTTGAAGGGCGACGGGTTTGTGAAACAGCAGATCGACCGCGTGCGCGAGGACCAGCAAGTGAAAGCGGTGGTGTTGCGCGTCGATTCACCCGGCGGCACGGTCTCCAGCTCCGACTACATATACCATCATTTGAAGCGGTTGCGGGAGGAGCGTGACATCCCCCTCGTCGTGAGCATGGGGAGTATCGCGGCAAGTGGCGGGTATTACGTGTCCATGGCGGTAGGGGATCAGAAGAAAGCGATTTTCGCCGAACCGACGACGACCACCGGATCGATCGGTGTCATCGTGCCCCACTACGATTTGAGCGGATTGCTGGCCAGGTTCGACATCCAGAATGACTCGGTCGTCAGCCACCCCCGAAAACAGTTACTCAGCATGACAAAACCCATGAGCGAATCGGATCGAGAGATCATTCAACAGCAGGTCAATGACTTGTTCAATCGATTCACGTCCATCGTCAAAGCTGGCCGTCCTCGGCTCCGCCAGGCAAATCAAGAAGGAGGCCTGATGGACCCCGAAACGGAGCGTAATTTGGCCACTGGCGAGCTGTTTCCAGCCGCGAGAGCCAAAAACCATGGACTGGTGGACGAAATCGGGTTCGTGGAAGACGCGATCACCCGGGCCATTGAACTGGCGCGACTCGAGACGAAGCGTGTTCGAGTGGTGGAATACGAGGAACCTTTTTCTTTGCCCATTTTCAGCGGCCTGGGTCGATCAACAGCGGAGGAACGTCATCTGAACACCCTGTTGGACATGAGCGTCCCCCGTGCCTATTATCTATCCACGACCTTGCCGCCGTTATCCAGGAGCCCCCGGAATCGTTGGCCCGCCACGGCGTTTCCACTCAGCCAACGCCCTCCTCGAGACGATTAACCGAGACACCGCGCCCTCCTCGCCGGGACCGACTCACCGAAACAACTCACCTGTGTACCGCGTCATCCCTCCGGCACGCCCTTTTGCGGTTTTGCTTCGGATGGGACCGGAGGGCCTTCGTGGGGCGAGTCGCCCCGTGTTCGGCGTGGCCCCGGACGGCCCCCTCGGCCTGGGCCCCGAGGGGGGCCGGGGCCATCGCCAAACCCCGGCTCGTCGCCTCGCCGGTCTCTTCGCGGTCGCTCGCGGGGATCGCCTCGCGACCTGAAGTCACTGTCTTTCCGTCGCTTACCTCCTCGCCGCCTCGTTTCGTGTCGCTCACCATGAAAACGTTTGCGGAAATACAGTTTTCGCAATTCGTGGTACATCCGATCGCGTGGCATGGATTCCAACCACTCTCGTTCGTCTTTGCTCAACGATTCGCGCACGAATCGATCCAGCTCCTTACGGTTGACGGGCGGCATAATGCGGCTCAAGAACGCCGCCCGCATCCAATTCTGAATAATTCGCGTCCGTTCACCTTCCTCGGTGGCCTTTTCGAGAACATCCCGGGCTTCCCGGGACACCTGGCTCTTCAATTTCGCCACCTCGTCCGGCGAGGGTTCAGGCAGCTTATCAAACAGATCCTCCTCCGCCTCCGCGGACGTGGGCTCGGCTTTTCGCCCCCGTTCCCCCTCGCTTCTCGCCCCTCCCCTCGGCGGGAAACTTGACGGGCGATCTGATGGCGGCGGGCCGCGGAACCGCATGGGATGGTGTCGAAAGTAAAGAAAACGAAGCCAGTGCATATGTCTGTCCGGATCGAACTGCGCTCTCATCTTCGCAAAACGCTCCTGGTCAGGCATCGTCGCTAGTATCTCGTCCGCGTGACCGCGAAGAAAGGTATCCGTCCACTCACATATCACGTCCAAATCCTGGCGGTTGAGCAGGTTTTTGGATTTGAATACCTGATTGACCATCAATCGAAATCGCTCCGTGGCCTGTTCATCCATCAATTCCCTGACGCGGGCCAGGCGATCCTCGGGGCCCAACTTGGCCAATTCGGCCCGATCGGTCGGCGTGATGGTCTTGAACCAATCGCTGTAACGCTGCAAGGTGGCACGCAGCTCTTCATACCGCGGATCGTCCACTAGCTTCTCGTGCAACACCCGATACCGGTCCTGCTCAGCGGCGGACAGCGCCTCAAATCGCTCTTTTTTCTCTAACAATCGCGTCTTTTCCGCGTCCGACATTTGTTGCAATTGCGCGCGGCGTTGATCCAAGACCTCGGTTTCAGCCATCAGGTTTTGGAAGAACAGCAGACCGGCCATTAGCACGAACCCCACGAACCCAAGGACGGCGAAAGCACTATAACGCATCTCCCACCTCCTCGTCGTTGAACAACCCCGATTCTTCCAACAAGTGCAGATACTCCACGCTGTCAGCGACGCGATACAACTCGATATCCTCGATCACCGGAAGATCTCGCATCAATTGCTGGTTGGGCCGCTCCAACATCAAGCGGGTCAACCAGAAGCTGGCCAAGGCCATTCCAACCAGGGCGCCCCCCGCCAACAGCCACCAACTTCGCTTTTTCCGCGCCTCGCTGTGTCTCTGTTGCTCAATCGCCTGCTCCGTCGACAGGACCACCATTTCGACCGTGGTTTGAGTGAAGGACTCATCGACCTCCGATTTGGGAAGCTCATCGAGCGCGTCCCACACGCCCTGGAGCTGCTGCAAGTCGCGGCGAAAGCTCGCGTCTTCCGCCAGCCGCCGTTCAACATCCAACGCACTCTCCGCATCGAGCTCCCCGTCCAAATAAGCGACGAGTTGCTCGTCAACCTCACCGTCCGCGTTGTAGGAATTGGCATTACACATGAAAACAAACCAGCGATCCACAATTAGATTTACGGCGATCCCCATACAAGTCGGCCCGAATACGCTCGCCGCCCCTGGCGGCCATCCCCCCCGGCGTCTCACCCCGAGGCGTCCTCTTCTTCGCTTGTGCCAGGCAGAACCCCCTCTTTCAGGTACGGTTCCAAAGCCACCCGTAAGTTGCCTCGTGCCCGCGAGAGCAGCGACTTAACCGCTTGGGCGGAAAGATCCATCGTTTCGCCAATTTCGGCATAACTCATCCCCTCGAATTTCGACAGCAACAGCGCCAAACGCTGCCGCTCGTTCAAGGATCGAATGGCCGCTTGAACCATCTCGGCTCGCTCCGATCGGTCCAGCTGCCGCGTCGGCATCAGACCGCTCGAATCCAAAGCCATGTGCTCCAACGGATTGGAAGTCGTTTCCCATTCACGGCGCGGCGAAAGGTTCACCTCGCGACGCCGCGCCAGCGAACGAAGCGAATTGCTGGCTACGTTATTGGCAATGGTGAAAAGCCACGTCGAGAATTTCGCGCCGGGCTGATATGTTTTGCGCGCCCGAAAAACCCGCATGAACACCTCTTGCGCCAAGTCTTCCGCGACGTCCCGCCTCTGCATCAATTGCTCCAAAACCGTCATCAACCGACTCTGATAGCGCAACACCAACTCTTCAAATGCCGCGGCATTGTCATCGCGCACCTGGAGCATCAACCGCACATCCGGATCACGCAACTCGTAGTTGGGTACTGCCGTATCACTCAGAGCCAAATGAAAGTTCCTTACCCCAAAGTCGACGTGCCGATTCGCCCCAACCGACCGAGCACCCAGTACACTTCCCGCACAACGGCCCCCCCCCGCCATCGTGCCGCCCCGAACACTGGGGTGAGGAAAAACTCCAAGTCGTTGCCATCCATATTGTTGCGCCGTTCGTTTCGCCGGTATTGAGACGAAAGGACCTCTAAGACACCTAAAAAAC